>DBGBEM010000190.1:0-8243 GCA_048477235.1 Muribaculaceae bacterium
GACGGCAGCAATGTCGAAGTCAATCTTGCCGCAGAAATGAACGCGTCGTTCACAAAAGATAACTTTGTCATTTCGGGCGGCGAGAACGACATCAAGGTTTCGCGCGCCGACATCAAGTCGTTCACTTTTCATGAAGCGGCCCGCGACGGCATCGAAAGCGTCGGAGCCGACAACGCCGCCCCGGTTATCGATGGCGACAGTATGACGTTCGGCAACCTTCCCGAAGGATCGGTCATCGCCGTCTATGCCGTCAATGGCGCGCTCCTGTCGCAGGCCACCGTTTCGGGCGACTACGTCCTCAGCCTCTCGGCTCTGCCCGCCAGCACGGTTATCGTGAATGTCAACGGAATCAGTTACAAAATTGCCCTGACGAAATGAAAAAGCAGCTTATGACAATCGGCGCTCTCTGCGCCGCCACCATCGCCATTTACGCAGCCAGCGACCGCCTCGACATATTCGACAAAGCCGGGAATTTCGTTTCGGTAATGGTCAACGACATCAAGAGTATAACCCTCGGCGAAGGCAACAATACTGACGGCTTCACCACAGTCAATGTCTCGACAACCTACGGCGACAAGGACTGCGAAATCTCGTCGGTCGACAAAATCGCCTACACCCCCGTCGACGAATCGATTCCCAATGAAATCGCCACCTCCGACGCTCCGAACGCACGTGTAGTCCTCTACGACTGGCGCAACAACACCGACTATAACGGCGAAGCCACCCTCGACCCCGACAAGCCCGCCGACTGGCACGGATGCTATGCCGACTGCAATCCCCATTTCCTCATCAAGACCGACAAAGGATTCGCGTCGACTTTCGGTGTACGCGGACAATATACAGGCAAGGTCTATACCGACGACCCGAACTTCATTTTCTGGAGCGACAAAGATTCAAATCTCCTGGGGCTCGACTCATATTCGTTCGATATGCCTTTCGAACCTGTCGTGATCTATGCCAATTCCGAAGAGCTGACAACCTACAAAGACAAACCGTTCTTAGGCACCTATACCGGCGCGATAATATCTACAGGCGACGGACGCCTCGCCCACAAGACCGCGGTCTCGCTCAGCGCCGAATTCAAGGCCAACGGAACTTACATCATGAAGTCAACCGACAGCCACAATTTCGATTTCCTCGATCTCTACACCTGGGACGAAGAGAAGAACACCTTCGAATATGTTCCTTATTCAGGGCCGCTTCTCAACGAGATCGACCTTGAGATCAAGACAGGCGTCAAAGGACGTTTTGTCGAAGGTGACGTGCTTTTCGCCGATTTCCACAATATTATCACCGACAAGCCCGAGAACACAGTCCACTATATCGCAGCCAAAGGCAACTACGAATATACAATTGCATCGGCCGACGATTTCGACAACCGTGTTCTGATTCAGGCAATGCCGACCGACGGCGGAAAGGCCCGCTATTACTTTATCGAATACGGCGGAGCGCCTGTTGAAGTGACAATGGAATATTCCTCGGGCAGCAACATCGGCGAGAGCTCTTCGGCTATGGCAAGCGCCAACGGCGAGAAACTCTTCAAATATGACAACAACGGCGACGGCAATCCCGTCTTCACCTTCCGCGGCCTGGAATACGGCACATATACCGGCCCGGGCGACGCTCTCGCTCTCGACGGATTCGGCGCACTGACTCTGGGCCAGACCACAGGCAAATACACCATCAGCGGCGGACTCGTCACCGCCACCATCGGCTCTGACACACGCATCTTCGTCATCGACAAAGAAGCCAAGACCTACACCGAAATGACCGCCGACACCTGGGACGGTCAGCCTCAATATACCAAAGAGGATGCTGTCGGCGCATTCGCAGCCGAAAATCAGGCAAGCGAGAGCTCAATGACCATCGACTTCGACAAGAACTTCGCCGGCAACGACGCTCCCGGAACGGCCTCGGTAAGATTCAAGGTCAAACGTCACGACGGCTTCGGGAACGGATGGAGCGAACTCATTGCAAGTTCCGGCAGCTATATCTACAACGCTGCGTCGAAGACTATCGTGATAACGAACGTATATATGGGCACCTCGGCTACCACCTCCGGACGCCGCAATATAGTGCTGAAAGTGTCTGACGACCTGCTGTCGATGTGGATCGACGACACTGATGAAGACCGTGTCTACGGCACCGGCCGCGACGGTTCATATCTGCTCACCGGCACTACCAACACCCTGACGGCACCCGCTCCCGCCATCGAGCTCGCCGCCAAATATACCGGCAAGCCGAACATGTCGTATATGGGAAACCCAGCTCCTACTGAAACCACTCTGACTTTCGATTCGGCTACAATGACAGCTCATCTGATAGTCAATGGAATGGGGACAATACTCGTTGATCAAAATGTTAAATATACCCTTGAAGGTAATGTTGTAACGCTCGTTGATCTCACCCACTTTCCTAACGAATTAGATCCCTTTACAACGGAAAAAGTAAATCTCGTGTTTACAATAGGAGACGACGGTAATCTGTCATCTACTCAAACCATCGGCGGAGGTATTCAATATATAACGCAGGTTCCCGTCGACTTCTCGTCTGACTCGCTGAAGCCTGTCCAGTAAAAGATTTTCCTACTGATATTCACTGCCGCCCGGCGCCTCAGAGCTTCGGGCGGCATTTTTTTCGCCTTACAGGGCAATTATGTCGGCCTTTTTGTTTAACTTTGCAGATAATAATTGTCAGCCCTTGAAAGTCAAGATCCACAGAGAAGGTATTAATATTCTGTTGATGCTGCTGCTCATATTGGCGGTGGTCAACACAACTGCGTGGCTTTTCATCCGTCCCGCCGTACTGCCTATCATACTGTCGTCGCTTTCGGGAGCTGTTTTTCTGCTGATTCTGAACTTCTTCAGATCGCCGCGTCGCGTCTATCCCGGAAAGGCTACCGACGACCTTGTTGTTTCGTCGGTCGACGGCACGGTGGTTGCCCTTGAGGAAGTCAACGAAACTGTCTATCTCAAACAGCGTTGCATTCAGCTGAGCGTGTTCATGACGATTTTCAACGTCCACGCCAACTGGTTCCCTGTCAAGGGAGAGGTGCTGAAAGTGCGCCACTTCCACGGCCGCTTCATGAGCGCCTATCTGCCGAAGTCGAGCCGCGAAAACGAACATTCGAGCGTGCTGATAGCCACAGCTACCGGCCAGCAGGTAGTTGTCAATCAGGTTGCGGGAGCCGTTGCCCGCCGCATAGTGACCTACGCCGAACCGGGCGACGACTGCGACATCGACGAGCACATGGGATTCATAAAATTCGGCTCTCGCGTCGACATCTTCCTGCCTCTGGGCACTGAAATCCTCGTGAAAATCGGCGACAAGACCACAGGCGGCATAACGCCCGTGGCCCGCCTCAAAACTTCGAAATAATGGGTATCAAACGGCATATTCCCAACACTATAACGTGTTGCAACCTCATCAGCGGCGCAATGGCCTGCATCGCAGCTTTCCACGGCTCGGCTCCGTTCTGGGGGCTCACAGGCTACCAGTGGGCTTTTATCCTTATCGGCGCTGCCGCCGTCTTTGACTTCTTCGACGGGTTCGCCGCCCGCCTTCTCCACGCCTACTCGGCCCTCGGCAAAGAACTCGACTCGCTCTGCGACCTCGTCAGCTTCGGACTCGCTCCGGCAATGCTCGTCTACAACGTCATGGCCGAGGCAAACGGCGGACGATGGACATGCTGGCTCGCAATATTCATCGCCGTCATGGGAGCCCTGCGGCTCGCCCGATTCAATATCGACGACCGCCAGACGACCTCATTCATAGGGCTTCCGATTCCCGCCAACGCCATTTTCTGGATTGGAGCTGTAGCATGGACGCAAGCCCACGGCTATCCCGGCGACGGGGCTGCGGTTCTCTTCATAATCGCCGTTTCACTATTGATGGTCAGCAATATAAAGATGTTTTCGCTTAAGTTCAAGACATGGAACTGGCGCGATAACTTCCGCCGCTACGTTCTTATAGCGGCAACCCTGATATTCTTCATTACCGACGGAATTCCCGGGCTTGCATGGACAATAACGTTCTATGTTCTGCTATCGATTCTGCTGGGACTGCTGCTTCCCGGACGCGAATAAATCTTCAGTCTTATTAACTCTCTAAACCTCTGATGTTTACGCTTTAAAAGGGCGCACGGTCAACCATGAATCCATTCGTACATCTACACGTCCACACACAATACTCCCTTCTCGACGGCCAGGCGGCAATCAAAGACCTGGTTGACAAGGCAATAGCCGACGGAATGCCGGGCATCGCCATAACCGACCACGGCAATATGTTCGGCATCAAGGAGTTCACCAACTACGTCAAGAAAGTCAACTCCAAGCGCGAAAAAGACCAGCAGTTCAAGGCAATCGTGGGATGTGAGATGTATGTTGCGCTCGAATCGCTCCACAAGCAGGTCGATAAAAAAGACACAGGCCGCCATCTTATCGTTCTGGCCAAAAACCTTACGGGCTACAAGAATCTTATCAAGATTGTATCGCAGGCCTGGACCGAAGGATTCTACATGCACCCCCGAACCGATCTCGAGGCGCTGAAAGCTCATCACGAGGGACTGATTGTCTGCTCGGCCTGTCTCGGCGGCCAGCTTCCGAGACTGATTCAAGCGGGGCGCATAAAGGAAGCCGAAGACCACGCCCGATGGTTCAAAGAGGTGTTCGGCGACGACTACTACATAGAGCTTCAGCGCCACAAGACCGACAAGCCGGGAACCACAAACACCGTCTATGAGATTCAGCAGCAGGTCAACCCTGTGCTGATCGACATAGCGCGCAAACTCGACATAAAAATCGTGGCCACAAACGACGTCCACTTCACCAACGAGGAAGACGCCGAAGCCCACGACCGCCTTATCTGTATCTCGACAAACTCGAACCTGACCGATCCTAACCGAATGCACTACACTAAGCAGGAGTGGATGAAGTCGACAGCCGAGATGAACGAGATTTTCGCCGACGTTCCCGAGGCGCTGACCAACACACTCGAAGTTGTCGGAAAGGTCGAGAACTATTCCATCGACCATCCGCCGATCATGCCCTTCTTCGAGATTCCCGCCGATTTCGGCACCGAAGAAGAATACCGCAGCCGCATAACCGAGCAGGAACTCTTCGACGAGTTCACGCGCGACGAGAACGGCAATGTCGTTCTCTCCCCTGAAGATGCTAAGAAGAAAATCGACAAACTCGGAGGCTACGAGAAGCTCTACCGTATCAAGTTCGAAGCCGACTATCTGGCCAAACTCGCCTGGGAAGGCGCCAAGAAACGCTACGGCGAGATAACACCCGAGCTGAAAGAACGAATTGTGTTCGAGCTCCATATAATGAAGACGATGGGCTTCCCGGGCTACTTCCTCATCGTGCAGGACTTCATCCGCGCGGCCCGCGAGGAACTCGGCGTCAGCGTCGGCCCCGGCCGTGGCTCGGCAGCCGGAAGCTGTGTGGCCTACTGCCTCGGCATAACCCAGATCGACCCCATAAAATATGACCTCCTTTTCGAGCGCTTCCTGAACCCCGACCGAATCTCGCTCCCCGATATCGACATCGACTTCGACGACGACGGCCGCGAAGAAGTTCTGCGCTATGTCACCAGGAAATACGGAGAAGAAAAGGTTGCCCATATCATCACCTACGGCACGATGGCCGCGAAGATGGCCATCAAAGACGTTGCCCGCATCGAGCAGCTGCCCCTGAGCGAGAGCAACAGGCTGACCTCGCTCATCCCGGCCCACATGCCCGAGGTTAACGGCAAGGAGCTGAAACCGACGCTGAAAAACTGCTATGAGCACGTGCCTGAGTTCAAGCATGAGCTGGCCGTCGGTCAGCCGCTGGTCAAGGAAGTGCTCGACTTCGCGCGGCGACTCGAAGGGAATGTGCGCAACACTGGCGTCCATGCCTGCGGCGTCATCATCTGCCGCGACGACATAACCGACTGGGTGCCGGTGTCTACGGCCGTCGACAAGGGTGCCAACGGCGAGAAGAACAAGCTGATCGTAACCCAGTATGAGGGAAGTGTCATTGAAGACACCGGCCTCATAAAAATGGACTTTCTGGGGCTTAAAACACTTTCTATAATAAAGGAGGCGCTCCACAATATCAAGCTCACCACCGGCGAAGACGTCGACATCGACAACATCAGCCTCGAAGACCCCAAAACCTATCAGCTTTACTGCGAAGGCCGCACAGTCGGAACCTTCCAGTTCGAGTCGGCCAACATGCAGAAATATCTGCGCGAGCTCCAGCCCTCGACATTCGAAGACCTCATAGCGATGAACGCCCTCTACCGGCCGGGGCCTATGGACAACATTCCCGACTTCATCGCCCGCAAACAGGGGCGCAAGCCTATAACCTACGATATTCCGGAGATGGAGATGTATCTGAAAGACACCTACGGCATCACGGTTTATCAGGAGCAGGTCATGCTTTTGTCGAGACTGCTCGCCAACTTCACCCGAGGCCAGAGCGACACCCTGCGCAAGGCTATGGGTAAGAAGCTCATCGACAAGATGAACGCCCTGAAGGAGCTGTTCTTCGAAGGCGGTCAGAAAAACGGCCACCCGAAAGAGATTCTCGAGAAAGTGTGGACAGAATGGGAGAAATTCGCCCAATATGCCTTCAATAAGAGCCACGCTACCTGCTATTCATGGGTAGCGTTCCAAACAGCCTGGCTGAAAGCCAACTACCCGGCCGAATATATGGCCGCCGTGCTTACGCGAAACCTCAACGACATCAAGAAACTGACCGTGTTCATGGACGAGTGCAAAAAAATGCACATCAAGGTCATGGGCCCCGACGTCAACGAGTCATATCAGGGATTCGGTGTGACCAGACAGGGCAACATCCGTTTCGGCATGGGCGCCATCAAAGGTGTCGGCGAAAACGTCGTCAAAGGCATTGTCGATGCCCGCTCGCAGGGAGGTCCCTTCGAGTCGATATATGACTTCGTCGAGCGCGTGCCTTCGGGATGCCTGAACCGGCGCGTGCTCGAGTCGCTTGCCATGGCCGGCGCCCTCGACTGCTTCGGCGAGGCCAAGCGCGAAGACTATTTCGGACAGAACGCCCGCGGCGAAACACTGTCGGAAACACTCATCCGCTACGGGCAGGCATTCCAGAACGACCGCCACAACGCCGCCATGTCGCTCTTCGGCGACGACGAGGCCGCCAGCCCCACAGCCGGGCGCCCGCAGATCAGTCCTGCCATAGAATGGCCGGCGGCCACCCGCCTGGAAAAAGAACGCGATCTGGTAGGCATGTATCTTTCGGCCCATCCGCTCGACCCCTACTACATGCAGCTCAACTACGGATGCTCGATGTCGATGAAAACATATAACGAAGCCGTTCCGGTAGAAGGCAGCGAAGTGACGATGGGAGGAATGGTCATAGGTCTCGAAGAGCGTGTGTCGCGCAAAGGCGGCAAGTTCGGCATCCTTAAAGTCGAAGATTACAGCGGCTCGGCCGAATTCAGGCTGTTCGGCCAGACCTTCATAAACTTCCACAACTATGGAGTTCCTGGAACACCGATACTTATACGCGGCAAATACGAACGCCGCTTCCGCGACGGCGACGTCTTCTTCAACATTCTTCAGATAAGTCTGCTCAGCGAATCGAAAAACGACGTTGCCAACAAAATAACAATCAACCTCTGCCGCAACGACCTCAACGGGCCTATCTGCGAGCTGCTCCACCAACACCTCGGCTCGTCTGACGAAAACTGCGGTGCTCTGGCCTTCAACATCTACGACCCTGAAATCAACCGGAGCATCATGCTGACCTCGCGCCACAAAATACCCATAAACCGCGCGCTTGTCGAAATGCTCCAGAGCGAAGATATTCAATTCAAAATAAACTAATTAACCTCAAAACATAAAAACCATGGCTTTTCAATTCACCGACGAAAACGTAAAAGAAATCATCAACAGTGGCAAACCCGTAATGATCGACTTCTGGGCAACCTGGTGCGGCCCCTGCAAGAAACTCGGCCCGACCATCGACGAACTTGCAGCTGAATACGACGGC
Organism: Muribaculaceae bacterium; assembly: GCA_048477235.1. Classification (GTDB taxonomy): domain Bacteria; phylum Bacteroidota; class Bacteroidia; order Bacteroidales; family Muribaculaceae; genus CAG-1031. Next base: position 8,022 of record DBGBEM010000190.1, read on the forward strand.
AAAGTTGTCATCGGCAAATACAATATCGACGAAGAGGGCGACCTCGCTACCGAATACCGCATCATGTCGATTCCGACACTGATGTTCTTCCGCGACGGCAAACCTGTCGGCGACCTGCGTCTCGTCGGTTTCCAGAGCAAAGAGAAGATCGCAGCCAACCTCGACGCCCTTCTCGGCTGAAATCCGCTGACACGATACTGAAAAACCGCCGTAGCCCGATGG
>DBGBEM010000191.1:0-2127 GCA_048477235.1 Muribaculaceae bacterium
GCTTCTTCGGAGCTGCATCTAAAAATCCGTGTATCAACGACATTTTCTACGGCACGGACTACAACTCGCATCTCGGCACCAAACGTGCCGGCATAGTAACTTTCGACCTCCAGGCAGGATTCACACGCTCGATTCACAACATCGAGCGTAATTATTTTCGCGCCAAGTTCGAAGACGAACTCGACTCTTTTGTCGGAAACTCGGGAGTAGGCGTCATCAGCGACACCGACCCCCAGCCTATCGTTGTCAACTCCCACTTGGGGCGCTATGCCGTTGTGACAGTGGCGAAGATCAACAATATCCGCGAGATCGCCGACGAGCTTCTCGAAAAACGTATGCACTTCAGCGAGCGGTCAGCCAACACAGTCAACCCTACCGAGGTTGTCGCGCTCCTTATTAATATGGGCGACAGCTTTGTCGACGGCATCAACCTCGTCTACAGCAAAATCAAAGGCTCGTGCTCAATGTTGATTCTGACCGAAAACGGCATAATCGCCGCGCGCGATTATCTGGGACGCACACCAATCGTCATAGGCCGGAAAGAAGGCGCCTACGCCGCCACCTCGGAGACAACAGCGTTCCCCAATCTCGGCTATGAACGGCTCCGCGACATCGGGCCCGGAGAAATTGTCGAGATCACGGCCGACGGCGTCACCCAGCTCCAGAAGCCGGCCCGTCGCGAGCAGATATGCTCTTTCCTCTGGGTTTACTACGGGTTCCCCGCCAGCGACTACAACGACATAAACGCCGAACTTGTGCGCGAGACAGCCGGAAAGACCATGGGAGAGAAAGACGCCACCGAAGCCGACTGTGTCTGCGGCATTCCCGACTCGGGCGTCGGTTTCGCCCTCGGCTACAGCGAAGGCCGCGGGATTCCCTATCACCGCGCCGTGCTGAAATACACGCCGACATGGCCGCGCAGCTTCACACCGGGCAACCAGTCGCGCCGCGCCCTCGTGGCGAAGATGAAGCTCATACCGAACAGAGCCCTGCTGAAAGACCAGCGCGTTGTTTTCTGCGACGACTCGATAGTGCGCGGCACTCAGCTCTGTGATAACGTGTCGACCTTCTATGAGGGAGGATGCAAGGAAGTCCACGCCCGAATTTCGTGTCCGCCGCTGGTCTACGGCTGCAAATATATCGGCTTCACCTCGTCGAAAAGCGACCTCGAACTCATCACACGCCGTATTATCAAGGATTTCGAAGGCTGCGAGACGCCCGACAATCTCGACCGCTACGCTACGACCGGCACTCCCGAATACCAGCGCATGGTCGACGAGATTGCGCGCCGCCTCGGCCTGACAACACTGAAGTTCAGCACTCTCGAAGACCTCATAGCAAGCATCGGGCTGCCGAAAGAGAGGATCTGCACCTACTGTTTCGACGGATGCGGAAGCTGCCCCGCCGCGGCATTCGCCTCTGACCATTCCGACGCGAAATAACCGAAATAATTTGTCATTCCGGCCGGAAGATATTTGCCTTGCAGGGCCTGTATCTTCCGGCCGGCGATTTTTTTGTTGCAGATTTTGGAAAATTTTATTACTTTTGCGATGCAAAAAAGCAAAAGGTCGCGCATTTACTGACCCTAACAATCCTTTCAGGTGTTATAAAGATGTCTGCTTGAGCGCAGGCAACCGCGAACGCCAATAAATTACAATCACAACTTTTTTGACAGACGGATCGGTTCGGAGCTCTTGTCTGATACCAAATCCCGATAAAACGGCAATATCCCGGCCCTGTTCCGCCACAAGCGCAATCCCGACGCTTTTCTGCGATTCTGAAACCATTGTTTCCATTAACCATAGACTAACCTGCAACTGTTCAATTCACGACAAGCAACTAAATATGCGCCTGAGAACCGTCCGACGCTGTTTTTCAGGGCATGAGAGCCACAAAAGCGTGGCGCTCGGCGTGAATAACGATTGAAAAGAATGGATATGAAATACGACATCCAGACCCTTGAGGCAATGAGCGACGACCAGCTGCGCTCAATCGCCAACGAAATGGGGCTGAAGAAAACTGAAAAAGAGAGCGGCATCGACCTCGTCTACCGCATTATCGACGAGGCCGCACAGGCATCGGCAAAAGAGACCGTCGAGAAGAACCGCCGCCCCGACAATGAAGCCC
>DBGBEM010000192.1:0-7605 GCA_048477235.1 Muribaculaceae bacterium
CACGGCACTTTCATTTAAGCCCAAAAAAGAGACAGATCTTCCCTTACCCGGTTCATTGCGAATCGGGTAATTTTTTGATGTTGTATGTCAGCAATTTATCCTTCTGTCAAAATCTTATTTTTTTCATTTTTGGTTTAGAAACCGAAGGAGTCTGGTAAAGCTCATTGAGACATGCCTCATCAGTTCTGCCATTCCCTTCTTTTTGTCGGAGCGCTTTTTGCGAAGGCCTTTCCATATGGAGAATACCGAGAGAACTATTCTCTGGATGGTGTCGAGGTTCCGCGCCGCCTTTGGGGATTTGCGTCTGATTCTGTCCTGCAGCAGATTGACATCCAGGCTCCAGTGCATACTCTCTATGGACCAATGGTCTCGCACGTATGCCCCGAGAGCCGGCGTGTCGGTGGGCAGACTGCTCACATACAACCTTTTTTCGTAGGTACGCACGCCCGTTGACTTCCTTACCGTGTCGGCCTCATATTCTATTATCGTCATATTGCCGCCCCACTTCTCCTTGTCTGCGATAACTTCAAGCCCGTCGTAGATACGATAAGTACGGGTCTCGATTCTGCCGTGTCCGAGTTCCGGTCCTTCGACATATGTATAAACCGGCTGAACTCCTCCAAGTCGGTCCTCCACGCCGTAGCGCAGGGAAGGCTGATTGGCTTTGAGTTCTATCAGGAAATCACCACCTTTCTTCCTGATTTTGTCAATGATGCGCTTCTGCATGGACATGGCGTCGGCAGTGACGACCTTCCCTGTGATATCGATCTTGTCAATAAGCTGCGGGACGGCCTTTATCTCGTTGCTTTTTTCCTGACAGGCCACTGTTGCCAGCGTAATGCCGGTATTGAATGAATATGCCGACACAATATCCGGGTTGCGCCCGTTTTCCTGAACCGTGCCACGCTCGGCTTTGCCGTCGACGCAGATTATTTCTCGGACACCTAATTCATCAAGCAGCTCTCGCTGATACTTCTGTGCGAACTGCTGCATTCTGTCGGCCATCTCCAGATCATTGATGCCGTTTTCTATGCGGCACAGCGTCGGTTCCGACGGGACTCCGTTCCTTAGTAGCCCGATACTGCGTAATCTGTTGAGATTGTGTCTGCCGAACTCGATTATCTCCGCGCGTCTCACGCACTTTGATGCCCGGGCAAAAATCATCAGCATGATGATGTCTCCAAGACGATGACGGATATTGCCCTTGTCTGTCCTGCGGAAATCAGGAACCGAGGCGGCAAAATCCATCAGTCTGTCAAGGATGCTGCCCCCGGTTGCTAATTTATTTTGTACTTTTGCTGTGTGATTGGGCGCATCTGCTCCGGTCGAACTTACTTGGTCAAGTGGCTTGATATTATTCATAACTATTTGATTTTCACCTATAAAGTTACGAAAAATCTGCCATTTGACCAATTTTTCACGTCACTTATTTTACTGACAATCAGAAATTTAAGCGACCGTCGTCTCTTTCTCAAAAGTCAGACCAGAGAGTGGATAATCTTAAAATCTCAGGACAAGAAACGCTCTGATGTCCCCTATAAAATAACAACATTTTCCACGATACAAGCTAATCTTAAATGAAAGAGCCGTGGTCGTCTTTCGAGGATGACATTGTCGGCCGCTGATATTTTGTAAAAATTGTGTTATCTTTGCCCCTGTGAAAGCTCAGGTTACAATCAGCACAGGAAGTAATGCCGTAGTAAAGACTCTTGAGGACTCGCCCCGAATCCTCAACTGCCGCGTAAAAGGGAATTTTCGCATAAAGGGCATACGCACCACCAACCCTGTGGCCGTCGGCGATATCGTAGAGGTTCAGGAAACCGGCGACGACTACAACTATATAACCGCTATCGAACCTCGCCGGAATTATATAATCCGACGGGCAAGCAATCTCTCTAAAGAGAGCCATATCATAGCGGCGAATCTCGACAGAGCGATGCTGATCGTCACTCTGGCCCACCCTAGCACTTCTACAACTTTTATCGACCGTTTTCTGGCCACGGCAGAAGCCTACAGAGTTCCTGTCACTATCGTCATCAACAAAATCGATCTGCTCGATGAAGACGGTCGCGAGCTTCAGAAAGCTGTAGAATATCTTTATAACTCGATTGGCTACGACACAATAGCAGTGTCGGCAAAAACAGGCGAAGGAATCGACAGACTCCGCGAAATGCTTATCGGACATATAACACTTTTCAGCGGTAACAGCGGAGTCGGCAAGACAACGCTCATCAACGACCTGATTCCTGGTCTCGGGCTGCGTACCGGGGCAATCTCAGCCATCCACGACACGGGTATGCACACTACGACATTCAGCGAGATGTTCGATCTCCCGGGACATCCCGATTCACATATTATCGACACTCCCGGAGTGAAGGGGTTCGGCACGATCGACTTCGACGTCCATGAAGTAGCCCATTATTTCCCTGAGATTTTCGAGACGGGCCGCGGCTGTCGCTACAGCAACTGCACCCATACCCATGAACCCGGCTGCGCTGTCCGCGAAGCTCTCGAAGATAACCGCATAGCCCAAAGCCGGTTCAACTCATATCTCAGCATACTCGAAGATACAACTCCAGACAAATATAGAAAACCTTACTAATAGTTTAGCAAAATGTCAGAAAAGCCACGTATTCTCGTAACCGGCGGAACAGGTTACATCGGTTCCCACACTGTTGTGGAACTTCAGAAAGCAGGCTATCGCGTTGTTATTATCGACAACCTCAGCAACAGCAACATCGGTGTCGTCGACGGCATCGAAAAAATAACCGGCGTGCGCCCCGATTTTGTCGAGGGCGACTGCAACGATATCGAAACCCTCCGCAAGCTCTTCCGAGACTATCCGGGAGTCAAAGGCATAATCAACTTCGCCGCGAGCAAGGCTGTCGGAGAAAGCGTTCACAAACCCATACTCTACTACCGCAACAACCTCGCCACGCTGCTCAATCTTCTCGACCTCATGCCTGAGTTCGGAGTAAAGGGATTTGTGTTCAGTTCGTCATGCACCGTCTACGGCGAGCCCGACGAGAACCCCGTTACGGAATCGACTCCCGTCAAGAAAGCGACGTCGCCCTACGGCAACACAAAGAAAATTTCGGAAGATATAATAACTGATGTAGTAGCATCGGGTGCTCCGATCAAAAGCGTCATTCTGAGATATTTCAACCCCGTCGGCGCCCATCCTTCGGCTGAGATCGGAGAACTACCCAACGGAATACCCAACAATCTCATCCCCTATCTGACGCAGACCGCAATAGGGATCCGCGAAGAGCTGAAAGTGTTCGGAAGCGACTACAACACCCCCGACGGAACCTGCATCCGCGACTTTATCGACGTTGTCGACCTCGCCAAAGCTCATGTTATCGCAATCGAGCGGATGTTATCCGACAAATCCGACTCGAATATCGAGATTTTCAACCTCGGAACAGGCCGCGGTCTCAGCGTTCTCGAGCTCATCAATGCTTTTGAGAGCGCCACAGGCGTTAAGGTTCCCCACTCCATGGCTCCGCGCCGCGAAGGTGACATTGAAAAAGTATGGGCCAATCCTTCACGGGCCAACAACGTTCTCGGATGGAAAGCCGATACCCCCATCGAAGATACCATGCGCAACGCCTGGCGCTGGCAGCAGCGTCTGCGCGAACGCGGAATCATGTAAGCAGCTTCTGCATCAATACAGCATCTACATATCCCCCGGAGCGTCGCAGCCAGTCTCGGCGACGCTCCGTCGCTTTATACCCGGCCGATGCAAAGAGTCCGAGACTCGCTACGTTGTCGGCGGCGACAAGAGCCCATATCTGATGCATCCCGTGATGACCGGCAAGCCAACCGCCGGCTACATCCAGAGCTCGTTTAGCATATCCGCTTCCGCGAAACTCTTCACCGATCAGAATTCCCACACCGACCCGGCTGTTGAGCAGATCATATCCGAATAAATCGATTATCCCGAGTGTCGCGCCATCACTGCGGCGTCGGATCATAAACCTTGCCTGCCCCTCAGCCACAAGGAATCCGCCTCCGCTGTCAATGAGAGCCGACAACGAAGCCCGCGACAGAGGCCCGGCATTATCGCCTGTGCCCCACAGCGCAGGATCGTTCTCCCATTCGAACATCCGGTCGAGATCTGAGGGCTCGGGAGCTGAGATAGCTATTATGTCATCGCCGAACGTCATTTTGCAAAACTGTCGCTGAAAAGAGTGCGGTTTATAAGCGAACGGCCAAGAGTGATCTCGTCGGTATACTCGATCTCATTGCCGACCGAAACGCCGCGGGCAAGCTGAGTAATCTTCAGCTCTGGAAATCTCGACAGCTGCCGGTATATATAATAATTTGTGGTATCCCCCTCCATTGTTGCGCTCAAAGCAAGAATCACCTCATCGACTCCGCCGGCTTCAATCCGCTCTATCAATGAAGCGATCTCAAGGCTGTCGGGCCCGACGCCGTCCATCGGCGAGATAACGCCTCCAAGAACATGATACAGTCCGCGGTATTGGCCGGTATTCTCGAAACTCATGACATCCTTTACCGTCTCGACCACACAGACCGTGGTCGCATCGCGCCTTTGATCGCCGCAGATAGCACAAGTGGCCGCCTCCGAGATGTTGTGGCAGACCTTGCAGTACGTGATGCCGTTTCTGAGATCGATTATCGAATTGCCGAGACTTAACGCGCGTTCCGACGGCTGATGCAACAGATGCAATGCGAGCCTGAGCGCCGTCTTACGCCCTACCCCCGGCAAGCGCGACAGCTCTGTCACAGCTCTTTCGAGCAAAGGCGACTGAAATTCCTGTTCTATCATGCCGCAAAATTAGCGATTTTATTTTTAGGGCTGTCGCTTTTTTGTCTATGTTTGACTTTTTGGTTACTTTTGCAGCCTGAAAAAACTACTTAATCTCTGACATGGAAATTGTCAATACCGTAGCCGCGCTCCGCGAGGCGCTCCGGAATCGGCGCACCGCCGGCGGCACCGTGGGATTAGTACCCACTATGGGGGCTCTGCATCAGGGCCACCTTTCGTTGGTTGAACGCGCACGCCGCGACAACGCTACCGTTGTTGTCAGCGTATTTGTCAACCCCACACAGTTCAACAACGCCAACGATCTGGCAACATATCCCCGAACCGAAGAGGCCGACTGCCGTCTGCTCGACGAAGCCGGCGTCGACATAGCTTTCGTGCCTTCTGTCGACGAGATATATCCCGAAGGCAACGACACCCGCGTTTTCGACCTCGGCCCCGTAGCCGAAGTGATGGAAGGAGCAATGCGTCCCGGCCATTTCAACGGCGTAGCTCAGGTTGTCAGCAAGCTCTTCGCGATGGTCAATCCCGACCGTGCATATTTCGGCGAAAAAGACTTCCAGCAGATAGCTGTCATACGCCGTATGATCGAAATTATTGGCCACGGCCCTGAAATCGTTCCGGTGGAAATATGCCGTGCCGACGACGGGCTTGCCCTGTCAAGCCGCAATGTGCGCCTTTCCGCCCATGGCCGCGAGATAGCGCCCGAAATAAACCGGATTCTGCGTCTGAGCCGTGAATGGGCACGCGAAGCTTCGGTCGCCGAAGTGGAAAAACGTGTTATCGAAGCCCTCAACGCCGTGTCGCCCGGCGAAATGAAAGTAGAATATTACACAATCGTCGATCCCGTGACAATGCAGCACGTCGACAGCTGGGTTGACGACGCCCGCGGATGCGCAACAGTCTATGTCGGCGACGTCAGGTTAATCGACAATGTAAAATACTGAAACAATGCAGATAGAAGTTCTCAAGTCGAAACTCCACCGCGTCAGAGTAACCGAGGCAAACCTCGAATATATAGGCAGCATAACCATCGACGAAGATCTGATGGACGCCGCAAATATCGTCGCCGGCGAACACGTCTATATCGTCGACAACAATAACGGCGAGCGATTCGAGACATACGCCATAGCCGGCCAACGCGGCTCGGGCATGATATGTCTCAACGGAGCCGCCGCCCGCAAGGTTCTTCCGGGCGACATCATAATTATAATGACCTACGCCCTCATGACGCCCGAAGAAGCGCGCTCGTTCAAGCCGGCTATTGTATTTCCCGACTCCGAAACAAACCTTCTGCCGAAATAAACCCAACTATACCCCATGTTTGAGAATCTAAGCGAAAGACTTGAACGCAGTTTCAAGATACTCAAAGGCCAGGGCCGCATAACCGAAATAAATGTTGCCGAAACGCTCAAAGACGTCAGGCGCGCATTGCTCGAAGCCGACGTAAACTATAAGGTAGCCAAGAATTTCACCGACACCGTCAAGGCTAAAGCACTCGGACAGAACGTGCTGACAGCCATCAAGCCGAGCGAGCTGATGGTGAAGATTGTCCACGACGAACTTGCATCGTTGATGGGCAGCGAGGCCGCCGACCTTAATCTGTCAGGTAATCCTGCGGTTATTCTTATGAGCGGACTGCAGGGCTCAGGTAAGACAACCATGTCGGGTAAACTTGCCCGTAAGCTCAAGAGCGAGAAAGGCAAACGCCCGCTGCTTGTGGCAGGCGACGTCTATCGCCCGGCCGCCATAGAGCAGCTTAAAGTTCTGGCTTCGCAGATCGACGTGCCTGTCTACACCGAAGAAGGCAACAAAAACCCTGTCGAGATAGCTCAGAACGCTATCAGATACGCCCGTCAGAACCATTTCGATCTTGTCATAGTCGATACAGCCGGACGTCTGGCCATCGACGAAGAGATGATGAATGAGATTGAAGCGATCAAAAACGCCGTAAAGCCTCAGGAAATTCTCTTCGTTGTCGATGCTATGACTGGTCAGGATGCCGTCAACACTGCCCGCGAGTTCAATTCGCGGCTTGATTTCGACGGCGTTGTCCTCACCAAACTCGACGGCGACACACGCGGCGGCGCAGCACTGTCGATACGCACCGTTGTCGAGAAGCCTATCAAATTTGTCGGTACGGGCGAAAAACTCGACGCCCTCGACGTGTTCCATCCGGCCAGAATGGCCGACCGTATCCTCGGAATGGGCGACATCGTCTCGCTCGTCGAGAAAGCTCAGGAAGCATATAACGAAAAGGAGGCCCGCGAGCTTCAGCGCAAGATTGCCAAAAACCAGTTCAACTTCGACGACTTCCTCAATCAGATCAACCAGATCAAGAAAATGGGCAACATAAAAGACCTCGCCGCCATGATCCCCGGCGTCGGTAAAGCCCTGAAAGATGTCGAGATCGACGACGACGCCTTCAAAAGCGTCGAGGCGATCATCCACTCGATGACAAAAGAAGAGCGCCAGAATCCGGCAATCATCAACGCAAGCCGCCGCCAGCGCATTGCCCGCGGCTCGGGCACCTCGCTTGTCGAAGTCAACCGGCTGATGAAACAGTTCGAGCAGACCCGCAAAATGATGAAAGCCGCCACGGCAATGAAAAATCCCATGAAAATGATGCGCCAGATTCGTCAGGCGCGCCACCGCTAATACCAATATATATCATGCAACTTATCGACGGAAAGAAAACGGCTGCCGATATAAAGGCCGAAATCAAAGCGGAAGTCGAGCAGATCGTCGCAAACGGAGGAAAACGGCCTCATCTTGCCGCCATTCTCGTAGGCCACGACGGCGGAAGCGAGACC
>DBGBEM010000193.1:0-2570 GCA_048477235.1 Muribaculaceae bacterium
CTTCTGACCTCGTCGGTAGCAGCTTCGGCAGCCAACATTACATTTAAAACGCCTGACCCATCAAAGGTTACTGTTGGATTCAGGGAGTATTTCAGCGGGGCTCCTTCGCCTCTTGAATGGACAAGCGGTGATTTTACATACGATATGCCGACAGGCTCAGGCTATCTCGTCATCACTCCTGTTGACGGATATGAGTTTGTCTCTGACACAGCCACTAAAAACGGCGCCCCGTTAACCGGTTATTATGGCTTTCCGGGTGAAGGACAAGAATATTCGCTGGCTTACTATCTGGCCGCTGAAGGTGATGTTTACTACTTCGAAACCAGAGTGCTTACACCCAAGCAGGCCACGCTCAAAGTCGATGACTACACCCATATCTCTGTCTCTAATCAGGGCGAAGCCGTTGCTCTTACGGCCAACGAGACCACTCTGACTAAGCCCAAAGGCACATGCCCGACTTGAAATCACTGCCGCCGACGAATATCTTCTGTCATCTGTAAAAGTTGCCGGAGAAGAGAAACTCAGCAGTCCCAATGTCGACAGCTGGAATACCTACTGGGATGATTTCAGCGATGGTGCTCTCATTGAGGTTGCTACCGTCGACCGTCCGGCAAAGGTTCTCAATATCAAGGCCGATCCCGAGTTTATTGTCGTTAAGTATCTCGACGAAGAAATCGCAGCTACCGATGTCAGCGGTGTCAAGACTTTTGTCGTTCCTTCTGTAGCCAAGAACAAAAATGTCGAGATCTACGCCAAGGAAGGCTACGCTCTCGAAGGTCTTCGCAATGAGGACCGCACCGACGATGAATACCTGATGACCGGCGCCGTTTTCACGAATATTTCGGAATACAGCATGAAATATGGCGATAACAACTATTCGGTAGGCACCTATAACAAGGAATCGCGCCGCAATGCGAAGTTCAAGATCATTGTTGACCAGCCCGAGAATCTCTATATCAAGCGTAACGCCGATTTCAAGGCCATGACCAACAATAATGAGGAATACCTTGTTCCCGAGGCCGGTGTCGAGACTGAGTATGGCATCAATCTCACAGCCGAGAATCCCGTTGATATCCGTCCGCGTGTTTATGGCACTAAGATCTACCGTGTGCAGAAGCGCGCCCAGGGTGAGGAAGAATGGACCGAAGTCACCAAGCCGAGCTATTACGATAATTTCTCGGTAACCGTAGCCGATGGCGACGAAATCAAGGTTGACGTCGCCTATCCCGACATCGATCTCAAAGTTACTTTCTCGGCTCCCGCAGGCCAGACATTCGACCCGGCCACATTCTCATACGTCGATATTGACGGAAAGCGTTACCGCGCCAGCCGTGTGACCGACGAAGGCTCGACTGTCAAATTCGGCAGCAGCATGAATCTGTATCCCCACACAAAACTTTTCACACTCAGCGGAGTTACAGCCAACGGCAATTATGTCTATGCCTGGTCGTCTCTGAGCTATGAATTTAACAAGAATGAAGATGTCGACTTCTGCGTTACCGCAGCCAAGGCTTCGACAACCTATAATGTCACCCTGAAAGTCGACAATCCCGAGGCTCTTCTCGCTACCTACAACACCTCGGTATGGGATCCCAACCTGCTGATCGACCTCACCTCGGGCGAAGCCACTCTCGAGATGGCCAACGACGAAGTTCTCTACTATCACAATACTCCGAACTTCACCATCAAGTCTGCCCGCATTGTCCGCGAGGCCGGTTCAGAGACCGACGCCGACGATCTGACAAACGAGCGCAGCGTCAGAGTCAACGAGAATCTTGTCATCGAGTTCACCACAGAGGCCTTCGAGCGCAACGAACAGCTCATTGTCTACACCGACGACGATTCATGGACTGAAAACGAGATCACATTCTCCTACACCGACGATCCCATCAGGCAGTACAATAAGCTGACCTACGTTCCCGAAGTCGGCCGCAATGTTCTGAACTACAATGCCGAGCTTGATCTTCCCGTTTATCTCCATATCCTCGACAACATCCGTAATGCCGACTACACCTACACCAAGACATTCCCGTTTGTCTATATCAACGGCGTGCGCACCGAATGCCCGCTCAGCGAAGACGGATACACATATAACCATCTCGGTTATCCCGGTCTCGACGAGTTCCCCAACAACTCTGTCCTGAAGATCTTCCGCAACGAGCCCGCTCTCTATGAAGTCAGCTTCAAGCTCGGCGAAGGTGTCGAGGTCAATGATGTCGTCACCGACGAAATCACTCCTGTCACCGAACTCAGCGAGCCTCTGAGCCTTCTTCAGAACACCAGCCTGGGCTTCGCTCTGCCCGCTCTCGAGAACGAACGTCAGTCCTACGTGATGACTCTCAACGACGAAGATGTTGAAGTTCCCGCCGACGGCAAGTTCAGCTACACGGTTGACGGCAACAAGGCTTTCGACATCTCGATCTATACCGAGCCTGAAGACGGCATCAGCAACGTCAACGGCGAAGCCGCCGACAACACCAACGTCTACAACCTCCAGGGTATTCTCATGATTCGCAATGCTTCGAAAGAGCAGATCTCGAATCTTCCCGAAGGTCTCTATATCGTAGGCG
>DBGBEM010000194.1:0-4862 GCA_048477235.1 Muribaculaceae bacterium
TTCTGATACTCGTCGGCACGGTGTTCGTCATAAGCCCCGCCGAGATTCTGGCGTCGCTGACGCCCGAGAGTCTCGACAAGATATTCTGGGTAGGCATAATCCTCATCTATTATATTCTCGCCACCATGCTTCCCATCGACAAGCTTATCGGCAACCTCTACCCCGTTTTCGGCGTTCTGCTGCTGTTCATGGCCTTAGGGTTGCTCGGCATGATGCTCTTCGGAGGGGTAGAGATTCCCGTCGGATTCAGCGACGGCCTGCAGTCGCGCCACGGCTCGGGGCTTGCGGTGTTCCCGATGGTCTGTGTGTCGATAGCCTGCGGAGCCATCTCCGGCTTCCACGCCACACAGAGCCCGCTGATGGCCCGCTGCCTGAAAAACGAGCGCTACGCGCGCCCGGTGTTCTACGGCGCCATGGTGACCGAGGGAATCGTAGCTCTCGTATGGGCCTGCGCCACTATCGCCTTCACAGGCGGCTACGACGGTCTCAACAGCTATATGGCCGACGGCGGAAGCGCCTCGACAATGGTCAAGGACATATCGCTGGGATGGTTCGGAAAAGTCGGCGGAATAATTGCCATTATCGGCGTGATCGCCGCCCCGATATCGTCGGGCGACACGGCTTTCCGCTCGGCACGCCTCATAATCGCCGATCTCGCCGGCCTGAGCCAGCGCAAGTTCCTCAAGCGGCTGGCGCTGACCCTGCCGCTCTTCGCCATTGCGATAGGGCTGATGATGGTCGACTACAATGTTCTCTGGCGCTATTTCGCCTGGAGCAACCAGACCCTGGCTATGTTCACCCTGTGGGCCGCCACCGTGTGGCTTGCGCGCCGCGGACGCTCTTATGTCATCACCCTGCTGCCGGCTCTGTTCATGACGGTTGTCTGCACGAGCTATCTGCTCTTCGCACCCGAAGGTTTCGGACTGCCGCAGACAATCTCCGTCGCCGTCGGCGTCGTCGTAGCCCTCGGGCTGCTCGTTGTCTTCGCCCGCAAGCGCCGCAGCCTCGCCCCGGCCGCCGAAAGCTGATCACTGCTTGTTGAGGTCGGGATAGGAGATGCGCGAGTGGTAGAGCGTGCGCAGGCGCTGTGCGAACGTGTCTTTGATCTGGTTTACGTCGCGGAACGAGATGGGCGAATCGTTGTGGAGCCCCTCGCTGACCTGAGTGTCGACAATCTTGTTGACGAGAGCCTGAATTGCCTCGGGCGAATGGTCGGTCAGCGAACGCGAGGCCGCCTCGACGCTGTCGGCCATCATTATGATCGATGACTCGCGTGTAGTCGGGTTCGGCCCGGGATAAGTGAATGCGTCGGGATCGGGCTCTTCGTCGGGATGGCGGTTACACCATGTGTTGAAGAAATAGCGGGCTTTACCGCGACCGTGGTGCTCGGTTATGAAGCGGCGCAGCTGCATCGGAATCTTCGCCTTCTCGGCCATCTTCATGCCTTCCGAGACATGGCCGATGACAATGCGGGCGCTCTGCTTCGGGTCGAGAGTGTCGTGGGGGTTCACACCGTGCTGGTTCTCGGTGTAGAAGGCCGGATTGCGGATTTTTCCTATGTCGTGGTAGAGGGCGCCGGCCCTGACGAGCTGAACGTTGGCGCCTATGCGCGAGGCGGCGGCGCTGGCGAGGTTGCTGACAGCCATCGAATGCTGGAACGTGCCGGGGCATTCCTCGGAAAGCTCGCGCAGCAGCGGATTGTTGATGTCAGAAAGCTCGACGAGAGTAACACGCGAGGTGAATCCGAAAATTTTCTCGAAGAAGAACAGCAGAATATAGGCGAACGAAACCGCCACGGCGTTGATGGCCAGATAGCCGAATATGCGGCCCGAAAGCTCGCGCAGCGATCCGTTGAGCATGACCTCGACGGCGATATACGACAGACAGTAGACCACGAAGACGATGAAAGCCGTGCGTATGAGCTGGCTGCGCCGGCTCAGATCCTTTATGGAGTCGATGGCGGCAGTGCCTGCCATGAACTGTATGAAGATATATTCGAGAGGCACCACGGCAATCACCGACGTTATCAGAATCAGAACGATGTCGATAAACAGAGCCGTGCGCGAATCAAGGAAAATCACACCCATTATCGGCACTATGGCGAACGGCACAAGATAGAGACCCGAGGTGAAGGTCAGCGCCAGAGCGTAGGCAAAGAATGTGAAGCCTACGATCATCATCATTATGAAACAGATAATCTTTATGTCGTTGTAATAGTCGCGGCGGAAGATATAGAGATAGGCATAGAGGGCGCCGAGCAGCAGAATCAGGAACAGCGCCTGTCCGGCAATGGGATAATAGGTGCTTGCCGTAGAACCTCCGCGGTCGGCGGTCATTTCCTCGTAGGTCTGGAGAACGCGGGCCAGACGCGGCGTCACGATGTCGCCCTTGTCGATGATGCGTTCCCCCTGCTGGATAACGCCTATCGGGGCGAGGGCTTTCTGATACAGCTCTGTGCGGACACGCGCTGTCTCGAGGGTGTCGGCCAGAATGTTGGGCTGGAGATAGTCGACGGGCCGTATCGCCGCCAGAGCGCGGCGGAAGCGCGGATCAGAGAAGGTGCTGTCGAGGCGCGCGTAGGCGGCGCGCACCGACCTGTAGCCGTCGGTCGGCATCGAGATCGACACATTGTCGTGGATAAAACGCACAGCCTGAAGCCGTCCGGCGCGGATGGCGTCGTAGTCGTCGGTCTCGACGATACCGTCTTCATAGATCTGCTTCACGGCCGCCAGAATGCGGTTGCGGTCGGCCGGCGACAGTCCTTCGCGGGCCGTCGAGTTCAGACGGCTACCGAACTGGCTGACCATCGATTTCTCGACCGTCAGATCGCGCATATAAATAGGCTCGAAAGCGGCGTCGATTGAATCTTTCACCTCGCGGGCCGAGACTGAATCGAGATGGACGGGGATGTCGAAAGGCGCCGTCAGGAGCGAATAGGCCCAGGGGCGGTTGACGGCATAGGTATATTCGTTGGCCGATTCGTGAGGCAGGAAAAACAGCAGCAGAGCCGTAGAGGCCAGAAATATCAGTATGCGGAGGAGGTTGTTGGACTTCGGTGTCATTGGTTCTCAGGTTATTCAGTGGAGGCGGTCGGCGCGGCGGACGCCTCCGATATGCATGATTTTCTGACAGAGTTTGTCGACTATCGAGGTGTCGGCGACAAGGATGTTCAGGTCGGCGTCGAAAACCTCGTCGCGGGCGCGGATATTAAGGCCGCGGATGTCGATGTTCATTTCGGTCGATATGGCGTAGGTCAGTTCCTGAAGTATTCCGTGGCGGTCGATGCCCTCGATTCTGATGCGCGCCGGAAAGACGGTGTTGCTGACCTCCCAGCGGGTGGCCACGATGCGCGATCCATAGCTCGCCTTCAGGGCCTGGGCACGCGGACAGGTCAGGGCATGAACCTCGACGTTGCCGTCGGAGTTCACGAACCCCATCACGTCGTCGCCCGGAATCGGCGAACAGCAGTGGGCCATGACATAGTTGGCCGTATGGCCGTCGCTGCGGAGGGTGTAGACGCTGCGGGTGTCGACAACGCGCGCCGGTTCATTCGGAGGCGCGCCGCCGGCGGTCAACGGCGCGGCAGGAGGCGTTTCCTTCGTTTTCTTGAGTCCGCGCCCCATTCGCCAGAGTTTCGAGAGGAACGACTGCTGGGCGCGCTCGCTCTTCCCTTCGAAAAGGGTGTCGAGCTTGACCTCGTCGCGCGCGAGCTTGATGAAAAAGCGTTCTTTCGATTCCTCGCCGAGGCGATGGATGACGCTCGAAAGGAGGTCGTTCGATTCTTCGAGACCCTTGGCTTCGAGAAATTCCCTGAAGCGCCGGCGTCCTTCCTCGACCAACGGCTGCTGCTCGCGGCGCAAAGCCTGGCGCAAGGCCGTTTTGGCGCGGGCGGTGACCAGCAGCGACGCCCATTCCTCTTTCGGAGTCTGCTTCTGTGAGGTCAGAATCTCGACCTGATCGCCCGAGCTCAGGCGATGGCTAAGAGGCATGAGCTTATGGTTGACCTTGGCGGCTATACAGTGGGTTCCGAGAAAGGTGTGGAGGTTAAAGGCCATGTCGAGCACCGTCGAGCCGGTGGGAAGAGTAACCATCTCCCCTTTCGGGGTGAACACCACGATCTCGCTCGCGAATAGATTGAGCTTCAGCGTGCCGAGAAAATCTATGGCGTTGGGGTTGGGATCGTCGAGAACCTCCTTGATAGTCTTCATCCACTCGTTGAGCTCGGTTTCTTCCTCGCTCTCGCCGGTTTTGTAGCGCCAGTGGGCGGCGAAGCCCTTCTCGGCGATCTCGTCCATGCGGCGCGAGCGTATCTGAACCTCTATCCAGTTGCCGTCGGGGCCCATAAGCGTCACGTGGAGAGCCTGATAGCCGTTGGCCTTCGGGGTCGTTATCCAGTCGCGGGTGCGGTCGGGATGAGGGCGGTAGAGGTCGGTTATGGCTGAATAGATTTTCCAGCATATCTCCTTTTCGAGGTTCGGGTCGTCGTTGTCGAAGATGATACGGACGGCATAGAGGTCGTAGACCTCTTCGAAAGGAATATGCTTCGTCTCCATCTTGCGCCATATCGAGTAGACGCTCTTGAGGCGCGCTTTCGCCTCGAAAGCGAGGCCCATGTCGGTCAGCCGCCTGCGTATCGGGCCAAGGAAATTGTTGGCCACGACATCGCGGCGTCCGGCGCTCTCGCTTATCAGGTCGGATATGTTGGCGTAGGCCGCGGGGTGCTCGTATTTGAAACTGAGGTCTTCGAGCTCGGTCTTTATAGCGAAAAGGCCGAGCCTGTGGGCCAGCGGAGCATAGATATAGAGCGTTTCGCCGGCAATCTTATACTGCTTGTTGGGGGCCATGGAGCCCAGTGTGCGCAT
>DBGBEM010000195.1:0-1172 GCA_048477235.1 Muribaculaceae bacterium
CCTGCCCGGCTATTCGACCGGCGAGTACGGCAACCCGGACGTTGCCTGGGAAGAGGCGACGAAGGCCGACGTCGGTATCGAGCTGGGGCTGTTCAACAAGATCAAGATCCAGGCGGACTATTTCTATGAGAAACGCGAAGGCATCTTCATCCAGCGCGAATCCACCCCGTCGGTGGTCGGCACGAAAACGGCGCAGTGGGTCAACCTCGGCCGCATGAAGAACCAGGGTTTCGACATGTCGCTCGAATTCGACCACAGCTTCAACAAGGATTTCAGCATATCGGCACGCGGTAACTTCACCTACAACCGCAACAAGAAACTCTACGACGACAAACCCGACCAGATCTGGAAATACCAGAACCTCGCCGGCTTTGCCAACAACCAGCAGTTCGGCCTGATCGCCGAAGGCCTGTTCGAGTCGGAAGAGGACATCGCCAACTGGCCCAAGCAGGATTTCGGCACCGTGCGCCCGGGTGACATCAAGTACCGCGACGTCAACGGCGACGGCGTGGTCAACACCTTCGACAAGGTGGCCATCGGCTATACGCTCGTACCGGAGATCAACTACGGTTTCGGCGCCAGCGTCAAATGGAAAGGCATCGACGTATCGGTATTCTTCTCGGGCGTGGGCCACGTGACCCGCATCATCCAGGGACAGAACCTCTTCGGCGCTTCGTCGACGATCCTCCGCATGGGACAGATCTTCGAAGATGTGGCCAAGAACCGCTGGACGCTCGACAACCAGAATCCCAACGCCCCCTACCCCCGCCTGTCGCTCAACAAGGTGGACAACAACCAGCAACTTTCGACCTACTGGCAGCGCGACATGAGCTTCATGCGTCTGAAAGATGCGGAGATCGGCTATACGCTCCCCGAAAGCATGACCAAGAAATGGGGCCTGTCCAAGATCAGGTTCTATATCCAGGGAAAGAACCTGGTTACATTCAGCGATTTCAAACTCTGGGATCCCGAGGTAAATGCAAATTACGGTAATGTATACCCCCTCATACGTACCTTTGCAATCGGTGCAAATGTCAACTTCTAAAAAAGGATAAGCAATGAAAAAAATACGAATATTCGCAACCGCCCTGTTACTGGCCTTTACGCTGTCCTCCTGCGAGTCGTTCTTCGACGTGGAACTGGACGACCAGGCCAAGATCGAGGATATTTTC
>DBGBEM010000196.1:0-2922 GCA_048477235.1 Muribaculaceae bacterium
GCAGAGAGTGATCCCCCTCGCCGTCGAGCTCGAATTCGGCCTCGATAACAGATTTGCGGTTCGGGTCGGCCACGGTGCGGCTGTCGGCCCGCCCCCCCTGAAGCAGCGAGAGAGCGCCGAGAATTATCGATTTTCCGGCACCGGTTTCGCCGGTTATGACGTTGAAACCGCGCTCAAACTCTATCTCGACGTTGTCGATAAGCGCATAGTTCGATATTCTGAGAAGTCGGAGCATGGCCTTATTTGTTTTTGCCTTCTTTGATCTTCTGGATGCGGTCCTGATCGGTAGGGTAGAGCGACGACAGAATCTCTACGACGCGGTCGCGCTCTTCCTGAGAACCTTTGGTGTAGACGTTGACAAGCTCGTCGAGCTTCGAGTCGCGGAACATAGACAGGCCGACCGACATAGGCGCCACATTATAGATGTTTTTCAGCGTCTCGAGCGATTCCGTTATGGCCGCGCGTCCCTTGTCGGGGCTGACGCTCATCTGATCGATGCCTTCGCGGTGGTATTTGTAGACCATGTCGCGAAGCTGCTGGGTCGACGGATCGGTGTAGGCGCCGAGGACGGCGGCGCGGTTCTTGTTGTCGTCGAAAGCGCGCCAGCCCGTTTCGCCGCTCGACTGTGCCTGCTGGACAATGGTCTTCACCCTGTCCCACGCCGCTTCGCCGCCGCGCGGCGCGAAGCTGTCGGTGTCGATGGCGATTATCAGATAGGCATAGAAATTGAGTATCGCTGTCAGCTGGCTCTCCATGTTCGTTTCGTTGAAGGTCAGCGGCTCCCCCTCGCTGTAGGTGAATTCCACCTTCGAGTCGCGGAAGTTTATGAGGTTTGTGGTGTAGGAGGCGTTGTAGGCCGGGCGCGTAGCCTGAACCTGAATGTCACCGGTCATCTTGTCGCCGTCATATTCCTTTATTGTGAAGAAAAGCGTGCATTCGATTTTTTCTATAGGGGAATATTGGGCGGCTGTGAACTTCGTGTCGTTCATATACGACGTGATGGCTTCCTGAAGCGTTGTGAAGACACTCTTGTTCGTGCCGGTAATCTTGTCGGAGTTGACTTCGACGCGGCAGTTCAGCTCTTGTGCGGTTGCCGAGGCAGCCAGCAGGGCAAAGATAAGGAGAGAGAGGATTTTACGCATTGCGGAGAGTTTCAATTGAGTCGATAATATCGGCGGCTACGGCGCTTTTAGGCTTCAGCGTGCCGGATGTGCGGCGGCCGTCGGCGGTTATTATGGTGACAAGGTTGGTATCGGTTCCGAAACCTGCTCCCTTGTCGGCCAGAGAGTTGACAACTATCATGTCGAGGTTCTTACGGCGAAGCTTGTCGGCTCCGTGGACTATGGCGTCGTCGGTTTCGAGGGCGAATCCTACGAGAGTCTGCCCCGGGCGTTTCTCCGAGCCGAGGGTGGCGGCTATGTCGGGGTTGCGCAGCAGTTCGAGTGTCATCGCCGGGCTGTCGCCGCGTTTCAGCTTCGAGGGACTGACAGCGGCCGGACGGTAGTCGGCCACGGCGGCGCACATTATTGCGATGTCGCTTCCGGCAAACGCCTTGCGCGCTTCGGCAAGCATCTCTTCGGCGCTCTCGACGCGGCATACCTCGATAAGCGGATTGCGCGCCTCCAGCTCCACGGGCCCTGAGACGAGAATGACGCGGGCGCCGCGCCGGGCGGCTTCCTCGGCCAGAGCATAGCCCATCTTGCCCGACGAGAAGTTACTTATGAAACGAACGGGGTCGAGCTTTTCGCGTGTCGGGCCGGCGGTAATCATCACCGTTTTGCCGGTCATTGACCCGGCTGTAGCAAAATGGCTCTCCAGTGTTGCTACGATTTCTTCGGGTTCGGCCATGCGCCCCTTGCCGCTGAGGCCGCTGGCGAGAGCGCCGCTGCCCGGTTCTATGATGTGGTTGCCGAACGAGCGCAGCCGTTCGATGTTGGCCACGGTCGAAGGATGGCGCATCATGTCGAGATCCATTGCCGGAGCAATCCACACGGGCTCTTTTGCCGACAGATAGGTTGTCACGAGCATATTGTCGGCAATGCCGTTGGCCATCTTCCCGATTGTAGAGGCTGTGGCGGGAGCTACGACCATAGCGTCGGCCCACAGCCCGAGGTCGACATGGCTGTGCCATTCGCCGGTGTTGGCGGTGAAAAACTCGCTGACGACGGGCTTCTGGCTCAGAGAGGCGAATGTCACCGGCGCTACGAACTCCTTCGCTGCCGGAGTCATGACAACCTGAACCTCGGCTCCGGCTTTTGTCAGCAGCCGCAGAAGCGCCACGCTCTTGTAGGCGGCAATGCCGCCCGTGACGCCGAGAATGATATGTTTGCCTTTGAGAGAGCTCACTTCATCGACAGTTTTATTCGTGTGAAGGCGTCTTTGGTGTTTCCGGCGAAGTCGCCCTGCATTATCCAGCTGTAGTAGCCCGGCTCGCGGCGCAGTATGTCGCGCACGGGCTGGCCTTTGTATTTGCCGAAGTTGATTATCTCGCGTCCGGATTCGTCGCGGATAATCCGGCCCATTAGATCGACATTGTCGTTCTGGCTCGAGAAAGTGCTCAGGGCGTCGACGTCGTTCTCAAGGTCGTCGTAGCGGTCGAGCTGAGCCATCAGAACCTCGTAGGTGGCGCGTGTGTCGGCGTTGGCCGAGTGGGCTCCTTCGAGGTCTTTGTCGCAATAGAGGCGGTAGGCGGCCGAGAGGGTGCGCTGCTCTTTCTTGTGGAAGATCGTCTGGACGTCGATAAAGCGCACTTTCGAGAAGTCGAACTTTATTCCGGCCCGGCGGAATTCCTCGTCGAGAAGAGGAACGTCGAAGCGGTTCGAGTTGAAGCCGGCAATGTCGCATCCCGTCATCCAGTCGGCCAGCGAGCGGGCTATGCGTGAGAATGCGGGCTCGTCGGCGACGTCGGCGTCGGTGATATGG
>DBGBEM010000197.1:0-3467 GCA_048477235.1 Muribaculaceae bacterium
GTCCTGAAGCAGAACGTCGCTGAGCTTCACCGAGATGTCCTGACCGGGCATCGTGGCGTCGCCCGACGGAGGGAGTGTGGCCACCGCCACCGATGACTTGTCGTTGTGGAGCCTCAGGTCGGCGCTTATCTGGCGTGTCACGAAGTTATAGCTGATATAGTTGCTGTCGTTCACCTCCCACTGCCTGTAGGCTATCATGGGGTTGTAGGGCACGAGCCGCAGGGTTGCCACCGAGTCGGTCGTAGTCACTCCCAGACCGATTCTGTAGCCGCTCTCCCCTTTTATATTGCTCTGGCGCAGGAGTGCGCCGAGGCGGTTCTCTCCGAGATAGCCGTTGAGCGTCACGCGGGCGAAATCGTCCATCGTTCCGGGGGCATTGCTGACCTGGGCGTTGTAGACGAGGAAGCCGCCGTGCTGGACAGCCGTGAGGCGTATTGTGTCGAGGCGCGTCGAGCCTGTCGAGAAGCCCGTGACCTTTCCGACGATATTTATCAGCGAGTCGGTCGAGGCCGTCAGGGCGAGCTGCCTGAACTGCGGCCCGCGGCCGTCGGCGCCGGCGAGATATTCGCTGACAATATTGTTGGGGCCGGCCTCGAGCGACAGACTCATCGGAGGCAGGGCGCGCTGCAGCGAGTCGATATTGATTTTCTTGGCTTTCATAAGACGGTCGACCAGCAGCATAGTGGCATCGATGCGCGGCATTATCGATTCGAGCGGACACTGCGTCGACGCCACGGCAAGCAGGTCGCCCTGAGCCACACGCGCCCTGATTCCGGCTGCATCGAGGGCGACATCGGCCACGGTAGAGTCGGCGCGGAGCGTTGTCGTGCCGGTGAGCCATGTCAGGCGGTCGACACTGACACGGCCGTCGACGGCGCGGGTCAGCGGATTGTAGACACCGGTTGTGGCCAGCGTCATGGTTCCGGCGTTGGCCTCCTTGCTCAGGCCGAGAGCCATGAGGTCGAGATGGCGTATGTCGCCGTCGACATCCCAGCTCCAGGCGCTGTCGCCGAGAGTGGCGTCGAAATCGGCGTCGAGGTCGGCCACGTCGATTCCGCTGTGAAGGCGTCCCGTGGCACGGCGTCCGCCGAGATCGGCCAGCAGGGTTATGTCGCCGTAGCTCTTGCTGTTATATACGATACGGTCGATATCGATGTCGACCTTCATCCGGGTCGACGGCTTCAGCGGATTGTAGCCGTGACCGCTGAGGTCGACGCGGGCCGTCACACTGCCAATGCCGGGCTTTGTCACGAAAGCGTCGACAGGGAAATCTGTCGCCGTCAGCCGCGCCATATATCCTTCGGCGCGTCGCTCCCAGCGTCCTTTGGCCGCAATCCGGCCGCTGTTGGCTGTCAGAGTGATGTCGCCGTCGACGGCGGTTGGGCGGTAGTCGACGGTGCCTTTGACCGTCATCAGCTCGGGGATATTGAATGCGGCGGCGGTCGACGCAGCGAGGAATTTGTTTTTCACACGGTTCAGTCCGCGCGCTTCGCCGTCGACAGTCAGCTTGCCGGCCATTCTGTTGAAGTCGGTGATGTTCCTGACACGGCCGCTGACGGCGAGTTTCAGAAGTCCCGGATAGGCGGCGTCGAGGCGCCGCAGCGTCATGTCGGCCATTGTTCCGGCCACATCGGCGCGCAGACTGAGCTCATTCGGAGCGGGAAGCGACCTGACAGTCGGACCGAGAGCCGGAAAAGCCATGACAACATCGCTGAAGCCTATCCGGGCGTCGGCTTTCAGGCGCAGCGGCATTGCCGCCATGTCGGCGCTTTCGGTCAGCCCCATGTCGGCGTCGAAACCTATAGTCGAGGCGTCGGTAAGTATTCTGAATCCCGAGGCCGAAATCTGTCCGTCGGCCATGTCGAAGCGGCCCGAGGCATCGACGCGCAGGCCGCAGCGCTCTTCGGCGAGCAGGCGCCGCAGCGTAAGGCCGACCGACGGCCCCCGGTTGCTGAACGAGTCGACATCGACAGTCACATAGCGCGCCCGGAGATAGTTCATATCAAGTCCCGGAGCCGGACGGGCACCGCTGACGGCGTAGAGCAGATCGGTGGCCGTCAGACGCAGGGAATCGGCCGTGACAGTCCACATAAGCGAATCGGGGGTCGGCGCCGTCTCGGGCGCGACAGCCACCGGATGGGCCTTAAGCCACGCCGCCGACGGCGTGAGATAGGTGGCGGCCACGCTGTCGACGCGCAGCAGCCGGGCGTTGACACGTCGGCGCCCCAGATCGACGAGCCCGTCGCTGAGACGCGCCGAGGGCACCGAGGCCCGCAGGGTGTCGATTGTCGGCAGCATGGTCATCGTGTAGTCAACACGCCTCAGCTCAATATCGCGCGCACGGATGACCATAGCGAGCTTCGAGGCGGCCGTGTCGGCGTTAACGGCCGTGTCGGGACGCATGGCGAGATTTATGCGCGCCCCGTCGAGCAGCGCCCTGTCGAGATCGACACTTTCGAGATTCATCTTAAGGCGCGACGCCTCCATCTCGAAGCGGTCGACCGACGCGCGGAGCCACATAAGCGAATCGGCATTGCCGAGCTGATAGCGGGCGCTGTCGAGGCGCGCATAGTCAATCTCGACATCACCCCTGAAAAGCGGCCGCAGCCCTACGCCGAGATCGAGGCGCTGCGCCATGAGCATAGTGTCGCCCGTCTGTTCGACGATGAGAGCGTCGTCGACACTCAGCCTCAGCGGCCAGCGAAGCCTTATGCGTTCCACCGAGATGTCGTAGCCGGTAGCCTTCGACGCCTCTCTGACAGCAATATCCTTGACAAAGTCCTGAACAAACGGCACGTAGAGCGCCACCGGGACAAGCAGCAAGAGCGCCACCACCACGGCCACGACAATACCAAGCCACTTGGCAATTTTCAGAACAATTCTCATTGCAGGCAGTTGAAACGATGAAAGGAACCCGGCTATGCCGGAGTTACATAAAGATAACGCGAAATTACAAAAATTTGTTTAAACCCTCCCGCAGCCCCGAAAGTAGCGGGAAGGCATCAATGTCAAAAATCGCTCTGGCGTTGGGACGTGGGGCTGTTGCAGAACCTCAGTTTTAAATGATTTTTCGCCCTGAATGTGGCCGGGGGGTTGCAGAACTGGCTAAGCGTAGGGATGCTCCATGGAGCATCCGACGTTAAGACTTTGACTATCAGAGGATATACGAGCGTGCATCCCTACGTTCCGATAATAATTGCGGATTCTGCAACACCGCCGGTCAATTTAGCTGCCAGCGGTCGCTATGACGGCTGCACCATGGTGCAGCCCTACATAAAATGCACAAATACTTACTGTTTTATCTATAATAGCATTAAGGCACGTCCCAATGCTATTAACTTAATGAAATCAGCGTCAGAAACGCCCTGGCGTAGGGACGTGCCTTAATGCTATTAACTTAAGGATTCAGATAGCCTCTTTATAGTTAGTCATCGTCACATATTTACCGCTTGTTTTTATTTTACGGA
>DBGBEM010000198.1:0-4393 GCA_048477235.1 Muribaculaceae bacterium
CTTATCCGCGTGAGGTTTGTGAGCTAATCGTGAGCGCACAGGTGTCGCCGATGATCGACCGCTTTGAGACAAGCTGCTCGCTCCGTAACGAGGCGGAGCGTTGTCTGGCGGGCGATACAAGCCGCCACACTCGTGCCGTGAGGCTATATATGGACGAGGCTTTGTGGCATCGCGGGAGCAACAATGAAAGCCGGCTTGAATTGCTTGACAGTGCGCTGCATCTGGTCGACTCAGGGAATTATCCGGTGATGATGCACAGAATCAGAGCTGAGATTCTCAAACTGAAGGTTCAGGTTCCGTTTGATAAAAACCTGTATTTTGAAATCAAACGTGAAATAGATTATTTCGGCGACATCGGCGACACTCTCGCCATGGGGTTGCTCGAGGTGTTGCTCGGTTCACGCTTTCATGACGTCGGATTGATCGAAGAGGCTATGGAAATCACCCAAAAGGCCATGAAAAGGTTTAATCGGATCAGGCAGCCTCGCTTTGAAGGACTGACACGAATCAACGAGGCCCTTAACTATGAAGCTCTCGGCGACAAAGCGCGCAGAGATTCAGTGAATAAAATACTGCTTTCCGATAAGTATATCAAAGACAATTCTCCCTATTATCGCGAAGGATTGTTACGAAACGCCTACCAGAATGTGTGGGATACGGCCTATCTTAACGAAGGATGGCGGATTGTGCAGTCTGATTCCGGCCTCAGAGCAAGATCTACGGGATATTACGCACTTTTCGCCGACAGAATGCTTGAGGAAAATGATGCGGATTCAGCTTTGAGACTGCTCCGGCTCTGTCAGGATGCGGGCCGGAGATACGGTTTCCCCGACGATAACCATAAGTTGCTGATGTTCTCGGTCAAAGCAAAGGCGTTTGACATGAAACATGAGTCCGATTCGGCACTGCGTTATTTAAAGATGGCGCTGAATCTGCGTGATTCAATAAATGCCCGGTCGAGCGCAAAGGAAGTCATGCGCACAACCTACGGACAAGAGATCAAAGCTCTGAAATATGAGCAGGAGCTGCAGCGCAACCGCGACCGCTGGATCTGGACTATAGTATTTATAGTTCTGGTCGTATCGGCAATGGCCGGCTTCCTATGGGTCTGGAAACTGCGGCAGTCGACAAAACTTAGGCTCGTCAGAGAGCAGGCCGAAATGGAACACACACGCCACGAACTTGCAGCCAATATGCTCGCAAAACAGGAGAAAGACAATCTGCTGACCGAGATGAACCGCCATATCAACCGAATGACCTCCGAAGGACATCTGAGCCACACTGTGGCATCGGATTTGCAGACCATGATTCGTTTGCATGAAACGGGGCAGAAAGAGTGGAAAGCGTTTGAAGAGTTACTGGTCAAGATCAGACCGAGGTTCATGTCGAGATTGCATGAACAAGCCCCTGACATGTCTATAAAATATTGTCGTCTGGCCGCCTATATCTACGTCGGCATGTCGAGCCAGCAGATTGCGAGCCTTATGATGATCGGGCCCAAAAGCGTTTATCAGGCCCGTTGGCGGCTACGCCGACAGCTTGCCGTCCCCGAAGGAGAAGGCCTCGAGGAATATCTCGAGCATCTCGGCAGTGAATAGCAATCATTTGATACAGCTTGCCCATAAGAATAGGCGGGCGGGGAGTTGCGCGTTAGCGGTTTTTTCGCTACCTTTGCGAAGAACAGATACAATATGCAATGAAACCGATAACAATCCTGAACGATGAATACCTCACATGGTTAAAGGCTCTGTGTGAACGCTACCGTTCCAGCCAGATTAAAGCGGCCATCAAGGTCAATCAGGAAATGTTGCGGTTTTATTGGTTTCTTGGGGAAGACATATCTAAAAAGGAAGTTGAGAATAAATATGGCTCATCTTTCTACACCACTCTGAGCCGCGACTTAAAGAAAATGATGCCGGACGCGACAGGGCTTTCCGCATCCTCAATACGCTATGCTAAAAGATTTTATGAACTATACAGCAATGCGTTTGTAAATCTTCAGCAAGTTGCTGAAAAATCACTTCTTCCGATTTTCAATATTCCCTGGGGTCATCACATGGTTCTGATAGACCGTTTTTCCGACTCGCCTGAAAAAGCCCTGTTTTTTGTTAATCAGATAATCGCAAATGGCTGGAGTCGCGATGTGCTTAGAAATTTTATCGACACAGACTTATATGACCGACAGGGGAAAGCTATGACAAATTTCAGCCGCACTATCCCCGAAATAGGAAGTGACGTAGCCAAAGAACTGACAAAAGACCCATATAACTTCGCCTTTACAGGCATCACTGCGAGATATAACGAAAAGCTGCTCAAAGATGCGCTACTGAACAACATAACGCAGTTTCTCATAGAACTCGGAACAGGCTTTGCATACGTCGGGCGCGAATATCGTTTGCAGATTGGTTCAACGGAGAAATTCATTGATCTGCTGTTCTACAATCTGAATCTATCGGCTTATGTAGTTGTTGAGGTCAAAATCGGCAAACTGGATTTTGCCGACACAGGGCAATTGGGAGGTTACGTGGTTGCCTGCAATCATATTTTGAGGAAAGAAGGGCGGGATAATCCAACCATAGGCATCCTGATATGCAAAGAGAAAGATAATCTCATCGCACAGTATTCACTTGAAGCGAGCAATCTGCCACTTGTGATTTCGGAGTACGAACTTGCGCGTCTGTATCCCGAAAAGATTGACGGAACTATCCCGACACCCGAGGATCTGGAAAAAGGTATTCTGCCGGAAAATAAATAAAACGCCTAAAAGATGAACGGGCGGGCGCGGAGTTGCGCGTTAGCGGTTTTTTCGCTACCTTTGCGCAAATTTACGACTATGAATCTCTTCGACACAATCTCAGCCCAGATAAAGGAGGCCATGCTCGCCCGCGACAAGGTGCGCCTCGAAACCCTACGCGGTATCAAGAAAGAATTTCTCGAAGCCAGAACGGCCAAGGGAAGCGACGGAAACCTCTCTGACGAACAGGCCATTAAAATACTGACCAAGATGGCCAAGCAGCGCCGCGAGACCGCTCAGATCTACGACGAGCAGAACCGCCCCGAACTGCGCGACGGCGAAATCGCCGAAGCCGAGATTATCGAGACTTACCTGCCGCGCCAGCTCAGCGACGATGACCTCGCCGAAGCCCTGCGCGCCATCATAGCCGAGACAGGCGCCACCTCGCCGCGCGAGATGGGAAAGGTTATGGGCGTAGCCACAAAACGCCTCGCCGGCCAGGCCGACGGAAGCCGCATATCGGCAATGACACGTCAACTTTTAAGCTAACAATCAGAAAATGCTTACCCTTCAACAGATCAAGGCCGACCCCGCGAAAATAATCGAGCGCCTGGCCGTTAAAAACTTCGACGGCCGCGAAGCCATCGAAAAAGTTGTGGCTCTCGACAACGAGCGGCGCGCCCTTCAGCTCGAAAACGACAACCTCGCCTCTTCGCTCAACAAACTGTCGGCCTCGATAGGCGCCCTCATGAAAGCCGGCAACAAGGCCGAGGCCGAACAGGCCAAGGCCGAAGTGGCCGAAATCAAGTCGCGCCAGCGCGCCATAGCCGAGCGTCTCGACAAAGCCGCCGGCGGCATAACGGAGATTCTGCTGTCGGTTCCGAATGTCCCCTACGAGGGTGTTCCCGCCGGCAAATCGGCCGCCGACAATGTTGTCGAGAAGACAGGCGGCCCGATGCCCGACCTCCCCGCCGACGCGCTGCCCCACTGGGATCTCGCCAAGAAATACGGCATAATCGACTTCGAGCTCGGCGTCAAGATAACCGGCGCCGGATTCCCTGTATATCTCGGCAAGGGTGCCCGCCTTCAGCGCGCGCTGATACAGTTCTTCCTCGACGAGGCCGGAAAAGCCGGTTATCTCGAGGTGCAGCCCCCCTACGTCGTCAACGAGGCTTCGGGTTACGGCACAGGCCAGCTGCCCGACAAGGAAGGCCAGATGTATTATGTCAACGAAGACAACCTCTACCTCATACCGACGGCCGAAGTGCCCGTCACCAACCTTTACCGCGACGTTATTCTGCCGGCCGACAAACTGCCTGTGAAGAACTGCGCCTACTCGGCCTGCTTCCGCCGCGAAGCCGGCTCTTACGGAAAGGATGTGCGCGGCCTGAACCGCCTCCACCAGTTCGACAAGGTCGAGATCGTGCGCATCGAGCGCCCCGAGAACTCCTACGCCGCTCTCGAAGAGATGAAAGACCATGTTCAGGGCCTGCTCGACAAGCTCGGCCTCCCATGGCATATCCTTCGCCTCTGCGGCGGCGACATGAGCTTCACCTCGGCCATAACTTTCGACTTCGAAGTCTGGAGCGCTGCCCAGAAACGCTGGCTCGAGGTTTCGAGCGTGTCGAACTTCGAGACCTATCAGGCCAACCGCCTCAA
>DBGBEM010000199.1:0-1763 GCA_048477235.1 Muribaculaceae bacterium
CCGCACGTCGCGCGACAGCCGTTTAACTGATGGAGTGATAGTTGCTTATCCTCCGAAGTTGTCGTAATGGATCATTTCAGGCTCGACGCCGAGAGAGTCGAGCATTTTGTTGACCGCAGCGCTCATCGGGCCCGGGCCGCACATATAATACTCGATATCTTCGGGCGCGTCGTGGTTCTTGAGGTAAGTGTCGTAGATAACCTGATGGACAAACCCCGGAGTATATCTGACACCGGCGGCGTCGGCGGCCGGGTCGGGACGGTCGAGAGCGAGATGGAAGTGGAAGTTCGGAAATTCTTTCTCAAGCTCGAGGAAATCGTTGAGATAGAACACTTCGTTGAGCGCGCGTGCGCCGTAGAAATAGTGCATCTCGCGGTCGGTCGTGTGAAGGGTCTTTGTCATGTGCATTATCTGCGCCCTCAGCGGAGCCATTCCGGCGCCACCTCCGATCCACATCATCTCGCGTTTCGAGTCTATTATCGGGTGGAAGTCGCCGTAGGGGCCGCTCATCTTCACTTTGTCGCCGGGCTTGAGGGTGAAGATATAGCTTGACGCAATTCCGGGCGGAACGTCCTGGAAACCTGTCTGCGGCTTCGGCTTGAAAGGGGGAGTGGCAATGCGCACGGTCAGCATTATGCGGTCGCCCTCGGCAGGGTAGTTGGCCATTGAGTAGGCGCGTATGGTAGGCTCGTCGTTTTTAGCCTTGAGCGAGAACAGGCCGAATTTGTTCCATGCCGGCAGATATTCGTCGCCTATGAGACTTTTGTCGATGTCGCGGTCGTAGTCCATAGAGTAGGGCGGTATCTTTATCTGTGCGTAGGAACCGGGCATGAAGTCCATGTGCTCGCCCGGAGGAAGGGCAACTATGAATTCCTTTATGAATGTTGCGACGTTGCGGTTGCTGATGACCTCGCATTCCCATTCTTTTACGTCCATAACCGACGCCGGGAGTTTGATGTCGAGGTTTTCCTTGACCTTGACCTGACAGCCAAGGCGCCAGTGGTCGGCGAGCTGACGGCGTGTGAAATGAACCTTCTCGGTGGGTAGAACTTCGCCCCCTCCTTCGATTACCTGTACCTTACACTGTCCGCAGCTGCCTTTTCCTCCGCAGGCCGAAGAGAGGAATATGCCGTTGTCCGAAAGAGTGGTCAGAAGCGAGTTGCCGGTATCGGCTTCTATGACACGGTCGTCATTGACCGTAATAGTCACTTTTCCCGAAGGAACGAGATAATGCTTGGCAACCAATAGAATGGCGACAAGCAAGAGCGAAACCAGCAGAAATATTCCGACTCCGGAGAATATTGTCGTCGAGGCCACATCGGCCAGAATTGTCAGTAAATCCATTTGCTTAGATCTTGATGCCCAGGAAGCTCATGAACGCAATGCCCATCAGAGCTGTGATGATAAAAGTGATTCCGATTCCGCGAAGAGGGCGCGGAATGTTGCTGTAGGCCTGAAGACGTTCGCGGATAGCGGCTATGGCAACAATCGCGAGCAGCCATCCGAAGCCCCAGCCGGCGCCGGCACATGTAGCCGTCCATACGCTGCCGAACCCTCTCTGCTGCATGAACAGCGATCCGCCGAGAATCGCACAGTTGACAGCGATAAGAGGCAGGAAAATACCGAGCGAGGCGTAGAGCGACGGCGAAAATTTCTCGACCGACATCTCGACAAGTTGTGTCATCGAAGCAATGACGGCTATAAACATTATCAGAGAGAGGAAACTCAGATCGACCTCGGCGAATTCTTCGCCTAACCATACG
>DBGBEM010000200.1:0-2503 GCA_048477235.1 Muribaculaceae bacterium
GTTCCTGAGGCAAAGATTGTTGTTATGACGTCGCCGGGGGCAAGCCGGGAGGCGTCGGTCACTGCGCGTCCGCCGACGCGGGTTATCGAGAATCCTCTCTGCAACACAGCCTCTGGAGAAAGAGCGCCGAGCAGACCGGCAAAGCCGTCGAGTGCGCGCCGACGCAGATCGACGATATTGCGGGCGGCGAGAGAGAGTGCTTCGGCGCGGGCATCGAGACGCGAGCGCTCGGCCGCGACAGTGGCCCCGAGGCCGGAAAGGCCCGCGGTTATTACCGACAAATGATGGCGCTCACGCTCTACCGCATTCCCCGGCAGAAGCCGCAGATTGCTGTCGGCGTAGGCAAGCTGACGGACGGCGCCCTCACACTTGTCGCGGGCGGCACTGCTTATTTCAAGGGCAAGCTCGCGCAAGCGGTCGAGAGCGGCACAACCTTGCGCCACAAGCCACTCGGCAGCGGCCGTAGGAGTCTTCACACGCATAGCGGCGACATAATCGAGCACCGTAACGTCGCGTTCATGGCCGATACCGACGATCACGGGAAGGTCAAAACAGGCTACAGCACGGGCCAGCTCGAGATTTTCGAACGACGACAGGTCGCTTGTAGAGCCACCGCCACGGAGTATCGCCACACAGTCCCAGTTCTCGCTCTCAGCAGCGACTGCCTCAAGCGCTTCGAGAATCGTAGAAGGTGCGCGGTCACCCTGCATCACGGCCGGGAACAGCCTGACAGAGAAACGAAGCCGACGCGGGTTGTTGAACAGCTGGTTTATGAAATCGCCGTATCCGGCCGCTCCGGGAGCGGAGATGACAGCGATGCGCTGTATCGGCACCGGCCACGGCAGCTCGTGGTTCTGCTTCAGAACTCCCTCGCGGTCGAGCTGCGCGAGAATCTCGCGACGGCGCCGCAAGAGATCGCCCACAGTATAGCTCGGGTCGATATCGCTGACGACGAGCGACATTCCATAGGCCTGATGATAGTTGACCGACACGCGCAACATAACCTTCAGACCCGAGGCGAAAGGCTGGCCGGTCGACTGCATGAATTTATGCGACAGATAAGAGTAGACAGACGCCCATATAATAGCGCGGGCTTTGCTGACGGTGGTTCCGTCGGGCGCTTTGTCGACAAGCTCCATGTAGCAGTGGCCTCCGCGCACTGCGACATCCATTGTTTCTGCGACAACCCATATGTCGCGGGTCTGAGGCACCATCACAAGCCCGGCTATGAGCTTCTGAAGCTGCCCTATTGTCATCGGCTTGCTGCAATCGCTCATTTCTGCCTGACAAAACGGCTACCGTCCCAGCGGTAGACGAGCGACGGCCTGACAAGCCCGTCGACCATGGAGTAAATATCGTCGGAGAGAAATCCCTTTAGATTGTTTGTCAGGGTAAGCGTCTTGTCGGCCGGATTGTAGACATAGCTGGTCAGAATGAAAGGCACCACAATCTCAACCTCGGCGCTGCGGCGCGGATCGGTGAGCCAGTCGGCGAGCTTCGGAGCCGTAAAGAGACCGTCAAGACGTTTCCAGCGGCCGGAATAGAGGGCGAGCGAGCTGTCGTGACCGGGAGTCGCCACGGTCGTTATCACTCCGATAACAGTATCGGATTTGGCTGTCGGCACAACGAAGAGCTGAACGTCGGAAGCATCGGTCAGATGCACCGTCAGACTTTCGTCGGACAGCGAAGTCACTGCCGACGCACCTTCGAGCGCATTGACGCTCTCGACCTTCGAGCCGGCCTCGAAATAGTCGATCATATCGAGGCGCGTCAGCTTGTCGAGAAGAGGGAACACCGAGGATGGCGCTTCGGCAAATGCCGTGCGCGCGGTCAGCTGGGCCATCGCCGCCATGGCGACTGCCAGAAGTGACAATGTGATGAAATAGCGTTTCATAGGCTTGTTCGGGAGGATTATTTCTTACGCTTCTTAGAGGGCTTCTTGGCGCCTCCGCGTTGTTTCTTCATAAAATATTCGGCCACCGTTTCTTCGGAATCGTCGCTCCGGCGCCTTGTACGCCGCTCGGCATGGGCATAATCTTTGTCGTGGTCGGCGATTTCAGCATAGACGCGCTTGCCATAGAATTCGGCGCCTTTCAGCGAGCCGACAACACGTCGGGCAGCGTCCTTTTCGACATCGAAAAGCGAATAGTTGGCGAATAGGTCGATGCGGCCAACGTCGACGCGCTTCCCCTCGACGGTGTGATTTAGCATATCACTGAGATTTCCGGCATAGAAACCGTCAGCTTTTCCGAGATTGACGTAGATGCGCTCCATTCCGTCTTCGGCCGTGCGGCGGTCTTTCTCGCGCGGGTCGCGCTCGCGTCCTTTCTCCTTGCGCTCTTTCTTCGGCTTTTTCTCATCGATCAGGTCGATTACAGGGGCATCCTTATAATATTGCAGGAGCCTGTGAAGCTCGAGAGATATAAGGCGTTTCAGGAGATCTTCGCCCGACAGCCACGACAGTTTGCGCGACACTCCGGGCAGATATTTGCCTCTCTCGGTC
>DBGBEM010000201.1:0-5191 GCA_048477235.1 Muribaculaceae bacterium
GTGGTAGAAGAGCTTGCCCTCATAGCGCTCAGGCAGCGACTCCCAATATTCGCGGGCCGCCTGAAGCAGGGCGAGGGTGCCCATGACGTTGGTGCGGGCGAAGGTGAACGGGTCTTTTATCGAGCGGTCGACATGGCTTTCGGCAGCCAGATGGATAATGCCGTCGATGCGGTGCTCGCGGATTATGCGGCGCGTGGCGTCGAGATCGGCGATGTCGGCACGCACGAAAGTGTAATTCGGGCGGTCTTCGATATCACTGAGGTTAGCGAGATTCCCTGCATAGGTCAGCTTGTCGAGATTGACGATATGATAGTCGGGATATTTGTTGACGAAGAGGCGGACGACGTGGTTGCCGATGAATCCGGCCCCTCCGGTGATAAGTATGTTACGCTTCATTGCCTTTCAGTTTGTTCAGGCATTCGGTGAGCGAGTCGGTCCAGTAGGGGACAGAGAGGCCGAATGTCGTTTTGAATTTTGTTTTGTCGAGCACGGAGTAGGCCGGACGTTTCACTGCCGACGGAAATTCGTTGGAATGGCACGGTCGGATGTCGCAGTTGCTGTTGCCGGCCATTGTCGCGATAGCTTTGGCGAAGTCGAACCATGAGCATACTCCTTCGTTGGAATAGTGGTAGATTCCTTCGCGCCCCTCGAAACTGCGGCCGGCGATTATGGTTGCGATGGCTTCGGCGAGATCGCGGGCGTAGGTAGGCGTTCCCGCCTGATCGAAGACAACATTCAGCGTCGGCCGTGATGCGGTCAGACCGAGCATCGTTCTGGCGAAGTTCTTTCCATATTCCGAATATAGCCATGCCGTGCGGAAAATCAGCGCTTTGCAGCCGCTTGCGGCGATCGCCTGCTCGCCGTGGAGCTTTGTCAGTCCGTAGACGCCTGTCGGTGTGCCCTGCTGGTCCTCGCGGCAGGGGGTGTTATAGGGTTCGCGGCCGAACACGTAGTCGGTCGAGATATGAAACAGCGTAGCTCCCGAGCGGGCTGCCTCTTCGGCCAGTATGGCCACGGCTGTGGCGTTCAGCTTCTCGGCTGTCGCGGGGTCGGATTCGGCGCGCTCGACGTCGGTGTAGGCCGCGCAGTTCACGATGACCGCAGGCTTATTGTCGGCTACAGCGCGCCTGACGGCTGCGGCGTCAGTGATGTCGAGCTGCGCGACATCTGTAAAGATATAGTTGTCGGCCGATGAGGCTGTGACGTCGCGCAGGCAGCGTCCGAGCTGGCCGTCGGCTCCTGTTACAAGTATATTCATTCGTCGTAAAGGCTAACCGTTATGTCAAAAGGGCTCTCGAAGTCGCTGAACATCGGGTTGCGGAGGTCTTTCTCAGAGAGAATGGCTTCGGCGGGATCGATGCGCCAGTCGATACCGAGCGAGCGGTCGGCAATCGAGATGCCTCCTTCCGATTCGGGATGATAGTAATTGTCGCATTTATACTGGAAAACGGCCTCGTCGCTCAGAACCGCGAAACCGTGGGCGAAACCGCGTGGCACGAACAGCTGGCGCCTGTTCCCGCCGGTCAGCTCAACGGCGACATGTCGTCCGTAGGTCGGAGAGCCGCGGCGGATGTCGACGACGACATCGAGCACGGCGCCTCTGACGCATCTGACGAGTTTGCTCTGAGAGAATGGGGGCCGCTGGAAATGGAGACCACGGATAACTCCGCGCGTCGACATAGACTCATTGTCCTGAACGAACTCTACGGGCTTGACAGCCTCGTCGAACCGGCGCTTCGAATACGACTCGAAGAAATATCCGCGCGCATCGTCGAAAACCCTCGGCTCGATGACGACCACACCTTCAATATCTGTCTTTATCACATTCATTGTCAGTCGAGATTACTGTAGCCCGAACGGTCTATTTCGTTGATAACTTTCATGAGATACTGTCCGTATTGGTTTTTTAGCATCGGTTTTGCCAGCTCTATCATCTTCTCGCGCGAAATCCAGCCCTGACGGTAGGCTATCCCTTCGAGGCAGGCGATCTTGAGGCCCTGACGCTTCTCGAGAACCTCGACATATATTGAAGCGTCGGCCAGTGAATCGTGGGTGCCCGTGTCGAGCCACGCGAATCCGCGCGGCAGAGTCTGAACCCTCAGCTCGCCCGAGCTGAGGAACTCCTGGTTGACGCTCGTGATTTCAAGTTCTCCGCGGGCCGACGGCTTTATCGATGCGGCAATGTCGACAACCTTGTTTGGGTAGAAATAAAGCCCGACAACGGCATAGTTGCTTTTGGGCTTTTCAGGTTTTTCTTCGATAGAAAGGCAGTTTCCGCTGCTGTCGAACTCGGCCACGCCGTAGCGCTCGGGGTCGTCGACCCAGTATCCGAAGACTGTTGCCTTGCCCTCTGTTTCGGCTGCGTCGACAGCTTTTTTCAGGGTCTGCGAAAATCCCGGGCCGTGGAAAATGTTGTCGCCGAGAACGAGGCAGGCGGCGTCGTCGCCGATGAAATCGCGGCCTATGATGAAAGCCTGAGCGAGGCCGTCGGGACTCGGCTGTTCGGCATAGGTAAAGCTTACTCCGAAATCGCTGCCGTCGCCGAGCAGACGTCGGAACGCGGGCAGATCGGCCGGTGTCGAGATTATCAGAATATCCTTTATGCCGGCGAGCATCAGTGTCGAGATCGGGTAATAGACCATCGGCTTGTCGAAAATCGGCAAGAGCTGCTTGCTTACTCCCTTGGTGATAGGGTAGAGACGGGTGCCGGAGCCTCCGGCCAATACTATGCCTTTCATCTGTCAGACGTTTTGCGGCGGTTTACCAATACGGCCTCAAAGTTACGAATTTTTCCGCGGAAACATCCCGATTCTCGCCTCTCGACCTGTTAAGAATAAATAAACCCCGCCGGGCACGTGGTCTCGGCGGGGTGAAAGGGCTTTCTGACGCGCGGGGGTTATTCTACGGTCAGAAGGTAGTGGTTCTTCTTGCCGCGCTGGAGCAGCAGGTATTTGTCGTTGAGAAGGTCGGCTTCGGTCACCGCGCGGTTCGGATCGGCCACTTTCTCTTTGTTGAGCGACACGCCGCCACCCTGAACGAGCTTGCGCATCTCGCCTTTCGACGAGAATACAGGGGCATGTTCGGTCGAGAGGTCAATGAGTTTCACGCCTTCGCCTTTGAGCAGGTCGCGGCTGACTGTGAAGCGCGGCACTCCTTCCATGACGGCAAGAAGCGTCGGCTCGTCGATTTTGTGGAGGATGTCGACAGCTTTGTTGCTGAAGAGAATCTGGCTGGCCTCGACGGCTGTCTCATAGTCCTGAGCGGAGTGAACCATGGTGGTCAGTTCCTTGGCCAGACGGTGCTGCAGCGGACGTTTGCCGGGATCGGCGGCCTGTTCGGCTTCGAGAGCTTCGATTTCCTCGCGCGAAAGTTCGGTGAAAATCTTGATATAGCGGGCGGCGTCTTCATCGGAAGTGTTGACCCAGAACTGATAGAAGGCAAACGGTGTGGTGCGGTTCGGGTCGAGCCATACGTTGCCCTGTTCGGTCTTGCCGAATTTCTTGCCGTCGGCCTTGGTGATCAGCGGACATGTCAGGGCGAAAGCTTCGCCGCCGTTCATGCGGCGGATAAGCTCGGTGCCCGTCGTTATATTGCCCCACTGGTCGCTGCCGCCGAGCTGGAGCTTGCATCCCATGGTCTCGTAGAGATGGAGAAAGTCGTAGCCCTGCAGGAGCTGGTATGAAAATTCCGTGAACGACATTCCCTCGGAGTTCTCGCCGTTGAGGCGCTTCTTTACCGAGTCTTTGGCCATCATATAGTTGACGGTGATATGCTTGCCGATATCGCGGATGAAGTCGAGGAAAGTGAAGTTCTTCATCCAGTCATAGTTGTTGGCCATTACGGCGGCGTTGGGCGCGCCGCTGTCGAAGTCGAGGAAGTGGGCGAGCTGACGTTTGATGGCTTCCTGATTGTGGCGCAGGGTATCTTCGTCGATAAGCTTGCGCTCCTGACTTTTCATCGAGGGGTCGCCGATCATTCCTGTGGCGCCTCCGACAACGGCGATAGGTTTGTGGCCGCTGCGCTGCAGATGTTTGAGCATCATCACACCGACGAGATGGCCTATGTGGAGGCTGTCGGCCGTCGGGTCGATTCCGAGATAGGCCGTTGTCATCTCTTTCTGTAGCTGCTCTTCTGTGCCCGGCATCATCTGGTGGATCATACCGCGCCAGCGGAGCTCTTCAACAAAATTCATCGTAGTAAAATGTGTAGTTATAAAGTATATATTCAACGTTTGAGGGCTGCGACGGCCTCGCCGATGCGGCGGAAGGCTTCGCGCAGGTTGTCGTCGCTTGTGGCATAGCTGAGACGCAGATAGCCGGGGGCCGCGAAGGCGGCGCCGTCGACGGTGGCCACGGCGGCTTTCTCAAGAAGATAGAGCGCGAGGTCGCCCGAAGTCTCGATGCGGCGGCCGTCGGGAGCTGTTGTGCCGAGGCAGCCGGTCACGCGCGGCAACAGATAGAAAGCGCCCATAGGCACATTCACTTCCCACCCGGGAATCGTGCGCGCAAGCTCGACGACGAGGTCGCGGCGTCGTTCGAAAGCTTTGTTCATTTCCGTAACGCAGTCCTGAGGCCCGGTGTAGGCGGCTTCGGCGGCTTTCTGGGCTATCGACGACGGGTTTGAGGTATACTGGCTCTGGAGCTTGGTGCAGGCCTTGGCCAGTTCGCGCGGAGCGGCCATGAAGCCTATTCGCCAGCCTGTCATGGCGTAGGCTTTCGACACTCCGTTTATGATGATCACGCGGCCTTTCAGTTCGGGGAATTCAGCCATCGAGGTGAACGAGCCTGTGAAGTTGATATGCTCGTATATCTCATCGGCGAGAACGAGAACGCGCTCGTGGCGGGCGAGAACGTCGACGAGGCCCTGAAGCTCGGCGCGGGTATAGACGCTTCCTGTCGGGTTCGACGGAGAGGTCAGCAGCAGCATTCGCGTTTTGGGCGTGATGGCTTTTTCGAGCTTTTCGGGAGTCATCTTGAAATCGTCTTCGATGCCCGATTCCACGATGACAGAGACGCCGTGGGCAAGTTTCACCATCTCGCTGTAGCTAACCCAGGCCGGAGCGGGGATTATCACCTCGTCGCCGGGGTTGACAGTGGCCAGAATGGCGTTGCAGAGCGATTGTTTGGCGCCGTTGCTGACAACGATGTCGTCGGCGGTGAAATCCACTCCGGGATGGCGTCGCATATCGCAG
>DBGBEM010000202.1:0-9747 GCA_048477235.1 Muribaculaceae bacterium
CTATCAGGAATGCGATCATGAGCATCTTGTCGCGGACGGGGGCGACGGGGCTGGGCGAGCCGACAGGCTCTGAGATTACGCGGATTCGGTTGGGCACGAAGCTCTGCGAGAGCTCGTTTTCCTCGCGTTTCTGAAGGAGGAAGAGATAGAGACTTTCCTTGACCTTCTGCTGGCGCTCGACGCTGAGAAGATAGCGTGCCTGACCGGGAGCGGTGGCCACTTTTCCGGCCGATTCGCTGCGGCGCTGCTGGAGGCTCGAGATCGAAGTGTTGAGCGAGGCGATGGTGTTGTCGAGGCTCTGGATGAGCGCGCGGCGGAAGCCTTCGAGGCGCTTGTCGAGGTCGACGACCAGAGGGTTGGAGGGGGACGAGTTGGCCGCCAGAGAGTTGCGCTCCATCAGAGTGCGGTTATAGTCGGCTATCTGCCCCTCGATATTGACATCCTGAACGCCCGTGTTGGCCGGCAGGACGGTGTTGGAGTTCGAGGCCGAGGCCATGAAGTCGCGGATATAGCGCGTCATGGCCAGGCGTGTTGTCAGGTCGCCGAGGGCGTTGCTGGCGCTATTTGTCTGCTCCATATACATCGACGATGCTGCGTCGACGTCGGGCACCATGTGGGCCGATTTGAAGCTCGAGATGTCGCTCTCTACGCTTCCGAGTTCCTGCTCGATGACGTTGAGGCGGTCGTTGATGAAGCGGCTGGTTGCCTCGGCGATCTCGGCGCGCTCTTTGAGCGAGTTCTCGTTGTAGGCCGAGATTATTGTGGAGAGGATGTCGGAGGCGAGCTGAGGATTGCTGTCGCTCAGGGTCAGCACGATGATCTGGTCGGACTGAGGATGGAGCGAGGCGCCGACGCGGCCCGAGAGGCCGACGGCGGTGTCATAGAGGCTCGAATGGGTCACCGTCATATTGACCGGCTCGGTTATGGGACCGCCGGTATAGAGCGGATTGGGGGTGATCTTTATGAGACCGGCTCGGGTCTGCAGTTCGACGCCGCCGACATAGTTGACGGCTTTGTTGATGTCGATGACTTTCGAGCCCCCTTTTTCGGTGTTTGTGCGGAGCTGGCCGAGCCTGATCTTTCCGCCCGGCTCGATGGTCGTTTCGAGGCTGGCGTAGCCGTGGGTGTCGAGTCCGGGGAACTCAACGACCAGAGGCTGGGTCGATCCGTAGAGTTTTTCGGGATGCCACTGCCCTTCGACGGTGTAGGCTACATTGAGTTTCAGGCGTTCGGCAACGTTGAGCATTACCGAGGGGGTTGTCAGTGTGACCATCTGAGTCCACGACTCGGGGGTCTGCTGGAAGAGACCCATCGTCGAGAGCGACGATGCGATCTCGCTGTTGCTGCCGTTGTCGGCGCGCACAACCATTACCTGAGCCTCGCGCGAGTAGACGGGCGTAGAGCGTTTAAACGATATATAGCCCAGCGAGCAACAGATAATCACTGATATGACGAACCAGTACCAGTATTTTCGACACTTTCCGAGAAGCTTGCGCAGGTCGATGGCCTTGTCGGTCAGACCCTGTCGCGCGGCTGCCCGGGCTTCGGTTGTCGGCGTTTCGTTTTGTTCCATATCTGTCAGAAAGTGGAGATCCTTATATGGCGTTTAAGAGTTTGAGTGTGTTTTATTTGGCAATGAGAACCGCCATCGAGGCGATGAACGAGGCTATCGAGACCCAGAACGATGGGGTCAGCACGGAGTTTCCGTTGGCCGAGCGCGAACGTTTGCGGGTATCGTTGGGCTCGACGTAGATAACGTCGTTCTGCTGGAGGTAGTAGGCGGGCGACGCATAGAGGCTCTGGGCGTTTGTGAGGTCGACGCGGTAGACCTGCTGGGTTCCGTCGGGGGCTTCGCGGATAACGGCTACGTTCTCGCGTTCGCCGCTGATTGTGAGGTCGCCGGCGAGGGCGAGGCCCTGAAGGATGTTGATATGTTCCTGTTCGACCCTGTAGTTGCCGGGGCGGGCGACATCGCCGAGCACGCTGATTGTCGGGTTGGTGAATTCGACTGTGACGGTTGCGTCGCGCACGAGGTCACGGCTGACGAGCAGGTCTTTGATCTCTTTTGCGATTCCGGCGCGCGTCAGGCCGGCGACATGGATGCTCCCGATAATGGGATAGTCGATATTTCCCTGCTGGTCAACGGTGTAGTTCAGGATCTGAGAGCCTGTGGAGCCTTCGCTCGAGAGGTTGAAAAGTTTTGCGAGGGCGGGATCTTTCGAGTTGACGATGATGTTGAACTTGTCGCCGGGGCGCGCTTTGAGCGTTCCTTCGGCGGGAACAGTGTAGGTTCCCTGTGTCAGATCCTGGACGTAGGTGACATTTTTCGGCGTTGAGCACGACCATGCAAGCATACCCGTAAGGATGGCCGCAGCTATGACGTTAGACTTGAATTTCATTTCCAATTTTATGATCGATCGCGAATTAATAACGTAATGGATTCGGTTGACGCGGTTGCGAGAGGTGTGTTGTAGAATTCACGCGGCTGCAAAGGTAGCGAATTATCGGCGTATTACAGCAATAAAATTCACAAAAGTTGACTTACCTCGCGCTCGAGGGCCGAAATATTGTCGACACGGCGCACAAGTTCGCCCCTGCGGTTGAAGAGGTAGATGACGGGGACCTCGGTGACGTTGTAGTTCATCAGATTGCGGGCGCCCTCGGTTGTCGCGGGATTGTAGACGGCGATCCAGGGGAGAACCTTGGCGGCCTGACGCCACTGATATTCGTCGGCCTCGACCGATACCTGATAGATCTGCAGGCCGTCGGCGCGGTGGCGCTCCCAGACCTTGTTGAGCTCGCGGTT
Source organism: Muribaculaceae bacterium (assembly GCA_048477235.1). Taxonomy (GTDB): domain Bacteria; phylum Bacteroidota; class Bacteroidia; order Bacteroidales; family Muribaculaceae; genus CAG-1031. The sequence continues at coordinate 2,807 of DBGBEM010000202.1, forward strand.
GAACGAGGGGGACTGTTCGGCGCTGTAGTCGGTGAAGTTGAGCACGGTGACATCGCCCTTCGAGGCTACGTCGGCCAGCGAATGGAGAACGCCGCGGGGGTCGTAGAGCTTCATGTCGAAGATGTCGATTTCCCTGACGCGCATGGTGTCACCGGGGGCCGCGGCGCGGGTCTGCCGGCGGTTGTTGAGGTAGAGGCTGCGCAGATAAGCCGTTCGCGGGTCGTTGGGGCGCATCTGGTCGAAGGCGTTGGCCACGGCTCCGATAATGCGCAGGTCGGCTCTGTCGCCGGGGTTGAAGAGCTGGACTCCGCCGATGCGCTTGTTGATGATGTAGTAGCTGACGATATTCGCGGGGTCGGAGATCAGCATGTTTCCGAGCTCGCGCTTGAGCAGGGTGTCGCCGACGATGCCACCGCGGCTCATAGCGTCGCGTAGGCGGCGATCGACGGCCATGAGCCGTTCGGCCGACGGGGAGCCTTCGATGGTATAATCGCTGTCGAAGGCCGAGGCTTTCGACACTACGGTGACAGTCTCGATGCTGTCGATGGGGAAATAGAGCATCTTGTCGCCGAGGCGCAGGCGGTAGATGTCGGGGTAGCCGGCGGCGGGATGGCTTATCTTGAAACGGCCTGCGCCGTCGAGAGTTACAGAGTCGATCGGATACCAGCGGCCGTTGTCGCAGGCTTCGACAACCATAGTTTTTCCGTCGGCGCCGTCGATGCGGCCGTCGACAGTCCATTCATTGCTTCCGTGGCAGCCCGAAAGGGCCAGAGCAGCTCCGGCGACAAGGCATTTCAGTATATTCAGATTCATCATCAGATATTTCAACAGAATTCAAGCGTGCAAATTTAAGAATTTTTTGCCAATTAGCAATGAGCAATTAGCAATGAGCAATTGGAAATTCAATGTCAAGAAACGCCCGGGCGTTTTTTTGACTTATTCCTAATTCCTCATTGCTCATTGCTAATTGCTCATTGCTGATTAATTGCTACCTTTGCGGAAATGGAGAGGCTGAAAATTCTGCTCATGGGGGACGCCAGCAACTGCCACGCGGCACTTGCGGGCGCTCTGGCGCGTCAGGGCCACGAGGTTACGCTGGCCTCGGCCGGCTCGGGGTTCATGAAAACGTCGAGCCCCGTCAGCCTCCGCCGCCCGCTGCCGGGCAAGGCGGGAGGGCTTCTGCTGTGGCTCAGGCTCAGGCGTCTGCTCCGGAGCGACCTGCGCGGCCACGACATCGTCAGCATCTGCGGCCCGGGGTTCGTCGACCTGCGCCCCGGGCGGATACGCCCGGTTTTCGACGCCCTGCGGCGCGACAACGGGGCCGTGTTCATGACCCATCTGGGACTCGACGCCCTCTATGCGGCCGACTGCCTGAGCGCCGATCCGCCGCTGCCGGTCAACGATTTCCGAATCAACGGGCGCCCGTCGCCATACGCCGTCGCCCACCCCGAGGCCGAACGGCTCTGGACGGCGCCTGAGCTGACGTCGCTGACAGAGCATATATATAATAAGGTGTCGGGGGTCACGACGGTGCTCTATGAATATCACGTCGCTGCCCTGCGCCGACTCCCCTCCGCGAAGGTCGGCTATATCGGCATTCCCGTCGACACTGAGGCGGTAGCGCCCGACCCGCGCCGCCCCGGAGCGCCGGTGAACCTCTTCTTGGGGCGCCACAGCCGCCGCAAGGCCGAAAAGGGCACCGACCTTCTCGAGCGCGCGGCGCGCATCGTTGCCGCCCGCCATCCCGGCGAGGTCAGCTTCACTCTTGTCGAAGACCGCCCCTATGCCGAGTATATCGGGCTGCTGCGGCAGGCCGACATAGTGCTCGACCAGCTCTACAGCTACACTCCGGCCACCAACGCCCTCCTTGCGATGGCGCGCGCGAAGTCGGTTGTCAGCGGCGCTGCGGAAGAGTATTACCGTTTCATCGGTGAGGACAGGCTGCGCCCTGTTATTCCGTCGTCGCTCGATTTCGACGAGCTTGTGGCCACTCTCGACGAGGCGGCCACGCGCCCCGACCTTCTCGACGCGCGCGGCCGTCAGGGACGCGCTTTCGTTGAGCGGCATAACGGCAGCGACGTCGTCGGGCGGCGCGCCGTAGAGTTCTGGACCAAATGCCTCGGACGATGCTGACACTCGAGCTTGCTATAGCGACCTACGGCGACGACGGCATCGGCCGCGCGTCGGCCATGCTTCTGCCCGAGGCTGAAGGGATCGGATATGTCATATCGTGGCAGAACGGAGGGCGGAGTGTTCCGGCCGCGATAGCGCGTCGCCGCGATGTCAGGCTCGTCAGGCTCGACGGCGCGGGGCTGAGCCGCAACCGCAACAATGCCCTTGACCATTCGACGGCCGACATCGTTCTGCCGACCGACGACGACCTCATCTACAGCCCCGACGCGCTCGACGCCGTGCGCCGCATTTTCGAGTCGCGCCCCGAGCTCGACTTCCTGAGGTTTGACTGCGCGGCCGCCGGAGCGGCGCCCCACCCCGCCGCCCCGACCGACATCTGCGGCCGCTTCCCGAAGATGGCGAATCCGACGAGCTATGAGCTTGCCGTCAGGCGGACGACAGCGGGGCGCGTCAGGTTCGACGAGCGTTTCGGCCTCAAGAGCGGCCGCTACAATGCGGCCGAAGACGACATGTATTACCACACCCTCGTCCGTCTCGGCCTGCGCGGGCGCTACGAGCCGCTGACAGCGTGCCGCCACCCCGAGCTGTCGACAGGACTTCGGCGCATCGCCGACCCGCTGGTTATCAGGGCAATGGGGGTCTATATCGGCATACGATACCCCCTGAGCGGGCCGCTGCGCATTCCGCTGAAGGCGTGGCGCGACAGCCGCGCCGGACGGGCGGGCTTCCTCGCAGGCCTGACAGAGCTTTCGCGCGGCTATGCCGAATCATTCTTCATATCGCGGCCATGGAAACGGTAAAGAAACAGGGGATGTCGGCCCGCATAATAAAGACTATGGGGCTGTTCGGAGGCGTTCAGGGGCTCGTGCTTCTCTGCGGCGTCGTGCGCACGAAGCTCGTGGCGCTCTGGATCGGCGCGGCGGGCGTGGGACTGTTCAGCATCTACAACTCGGCTATCGACCTCGTTGTCACCGTGGCCATGCTCGGCATCGCGGCGAGCGCCGTCCGCGACATCGCCGCCGCTCCCGAAGGGATGAAGAATCTGATGGCGCGCGCGGCGCGGCGCTGGGGATGGGTGCTCGGTGCTGTCGGCGCTGTCGCCATGGCGGCAATGGCGCCGCTGTTAAGCCGCCATTCTTTCGGCGACGACAGCCACTCGTGGGCGTTCATAGCGCTGGCGGCCGCAGTGTTCATGAACTCGCTGACGTCGATACGCTCGGGCATAATGCAGGGCCTCAAGGAATACCGCCGCATGGCGCGCGCCTCGATGTGGGGGACGGCGGCGGGGGTTGCCCTGTCGGCTCCGCTGTTCTATTTCTTCAGGGCCGACAGCATTGTGCCGGCGATTCTGATATTCTCGGCGGCGATGCTCGTGCCGACAGCCATAGCGATGCCGCGGCTGCGCGCCGACGAGCCGCTCGGGTGGCGACAGACGCTCAGCCTCGGCCGCGGGTTCATAATCCTCGGGGCCTACATAACGCTGTCGCAGGCTACGAGCTACTGTGTCAACTATCTGTTCGCGTCGTGGCTCAGCACAACTGCGTCGGTCGACGAGGTCGGCTTCTATCAGGCCGGCTTCAACCTGTTCAACCGCTATGCGGGGCTGATATTCGCGGCCATCGGCGTCGAATATTTTCCGCGCCTGTCGATGGCGGCCGACCGCAGGCGCCGCGTCGAGGTCTTCGTCAACCACGAGTCGATGCTGATTCTGTGGCTGATACTGCCGCTGACGACGCTGTTCATCATCGCGGGGCCTCTGCTTATCAGGCTGCTCTATACCGAGGCGTTCCTGCCCATAGTGCCGATGATTTCTGTGGGCATAATCGGCGTCACGCTGCGCGGCCTGTCGTGGTGCATAGCGTTCACCATCCTCGCGCGCGGCGACGGGCTGCTCTATCTCGTCAGCGAGGTCAGCAGCGCGCTGGTGTGCCTCGGGCTTAACATCGCGGGCTACCGGCTTGGGGGGCTGACGGGGCTCGGAATCTCCTATACGGTCTGGTATGCCGTTTATCTGGCCATAGTGGCGGCCATCTACCTGCGCCGCTACGGCCTGAGAATCAACCGGAGCGTCTGGTGGCTGACGGGGGCTTGCCTCGCCACGGGCTCTCTGATGGCTCTTACCGAAACAGCCTGCCCGGCGCTGGAGCCTCTGAACTGGGCTCTGGCCGCTGCCTCGGTTGTTGTTTCGGGCAGGGCGCTGCGCCGCCTCTGGCGACACTGACATTTGCCGCCCATAAATGGGGCGGCCTGTTCAAAAATTTTGACGGCGCCACTGATCATTTGTCGGCGGCTTTTTTGTGGCGGGCGTAGCTTGCCGCCATGCGGTTGTGGTAGTTGCGGGCGGCGTAGGAGGGGCCGTTGTAGCCGCGGGCGAAGGCGCGCCAGTTTTTGGCGCGCAGATGTCTGTCGAGGCCTGTCGATCTGACGAATTCGGCGAAGAGGTCGAGCTGGTCGCGCTCGCTGCGGCTCATGCGCTCGGCAAATTCCCCGGCGCTGGCGCATCCGCATTTCTTCCAGTTGAATCCGCCGATCTGGAACATTCCCCAGTAGGTCGATTCGATGGCCGAGGCATCGTGGATCGAGCGTGCGGCCGTCAGGCGGCTGAAGACCGAGGCCTGGCTCGAACGGCGGCTGCGGTTGAAGACCTGGGGATGGGTGCGGTAGTATTTCGACAGGCTGACCCCTTTTTTGGCGGCATTGCGGCGGAACATGCCGAGGTCGAAGTTGACCAGCGGACGGCCGGGGGCCGAGAATCCCTCATGGGTTCGGCCGGCTTCGATCTCGACAACAGCTTTTATGGCGGCGACTTCACAGCCGAGATGCTCGGCGACCTCGCGGTAGTCGTCGTCGGTCAGTGTCATCGGCGCCTCTTCGGCGTCGGCGGTTTCGCCAGCGGTCCGGGCCTCTTCGGCTTTCGCGGGGGGCTCGGCGGGCTGCGATGCGCTCAGACATGAGGCCACGGCAGCGAGAGAGAGCGTTAAAAGGATCTTTTTCATGACATCAGGAGAGGAAATTTAATGGGTCGGACGGGTCCGACGGAATACGAGGCGGGGGACGCCCGGCATCGCACCGGCGTCCCCCGCTGAAAGTTCTGAATTATTTGGTTTTCTCGGCGACTTTTGTCAGGGTCAGCTTAAGCTGGTTCCAGAAACGGTCGACGGCCGGGATGTGCATCATTTCGCTGGGCGAGTGGACGTCGCGCAGTGTCGGGCCGAACGATACCATGTCGAGGCCGGGGAATTTGGTCAGGAAGAGGCCGCATTCGAGACCGGCGTGGATAGCGGTGATCTTCGGGTCGATTCCGTAGAGCTCCTTATATGCGTCGCGGGCCATGGCCATGATGGGCGAGTTCTTGTTGGGGGTCCATCCGGGATAGCCGTCGCCGTGGGTGACTTCGGCACCGGCCAGGGCGAAGACGGCCTCGACCTGGTTGGCGATGTCCCACTTGCGCGACTCGACGCTCGAGCGCTGCGAGGTTGTGATGAGAATCTTGTTGTCGGGCTGCATCTTGACGGCTGCGAGGTTTGTCGAGGTCTCGACGATACCTTCGAGGTCGCGGCTCATTGAGATAACGCCGTGGGGGGCGCCGTAGAGGGCTTCGATGAGGCGGCGCGAGGTGTCGCTGTCGATACAGAAGTCGGGGGTGTCGACGCTTTCCATGTCGATTTCGAGGGTCGGCTCGAGGTCGCCGTATTCGGCTTTGATCTGGGCGGCATATTCGTTGAGTGCCGTGCGGACGAGCTCTTTCTTGGAGGTGTGGATGCCGACAACGGCGTGGGCTGCGCGCGGAATGGCGTTGCGGAGGTTGCCGCCGTCGAACTCGCTGACGCTGATCTCATATTTCTTCATCAGGCCGAAGATGAAGCGGGCAATGAGCTTGTTGGCGTTGGCGCGGCCGAGATGGATGTCGCCGCCCGAGTGGCCGCCCTGGCCTTTCTCGACCGAGATTCGGAAATAGAGGAAGTCTTTGGGGGCGTAGGAGCGGTTGTAGGTGAAGACAGCCGTCGTGTCGACGCCGCCGGCGCAGCCGATGAAGATCTCGGCGTCGTCTTCGCTGTCGAGGTTGAGCAGGATTTTACCGCGGATCATTCCGTCGCCGATATTGTTGGCGCCGGTCATTCCGGTTTCCTCGTCGACGGTGAAGAGGGCGTCGACGGGGCCGTGGACATAGTCCTTGTCGATCAGGGCGGCCAGCGAAGCGGCTACTCCGATTCCGTTGTCGGCGCCGAGAGTGGTTCCGTCGGCTCTGACCCATTCGCCGTCGACGATGGTCGTGATGGGGGTGTTCTCGAAATCGAAGCCTTTATGGTTCGACTCGCAGACCATGTCCATGTGGCCCTGAAGGATAACGCGCTCGGCGTTCTCATAGCCGGGGGTTGCGGGAACGCTCATCAGCACGTTGCCGACGGCGTCGGTCTTATACTCGATGCCGTGCTTCTCGGCGAAGTCGGCGAGGTACTGGCGGATTTTGCCCTCCTTTTTCGAGGGACGGGGCACTTTTGTAATTTCATCGAAAATCTCGAAAACCTGTTTAGGCTGAAGGTCTTTGACGGTCATAGTGTTCTGTTTGGTTATTTTATAAGGTTAGATTGTCAAACAATGTTAAAAATTATCGTTTTGCACCCCTAAGGTACAAAATAAAAATGGTAACAGCCAAAAAAATCCGCGTCATTTCAGTATATTTGCACCGCGAAACGAGGGCAGGCAGCCGCCGTTTCGTCGGCAACAGACCGTATTTCAGCACATTAACCAGCTGCAACATTAAAAAACTATCATTCTTCACTGATGAACAGATTAGCCGTATCAGC
>DBGBEM010000203.1:0-2386 GCA_048477235.1 Muribaculaceae bacterium
ACATCGACTACGCCAAGCTGACTGTAGCTGAAAAGCTGTCGGTTCTGGCCGCAGCCGCAGCCGTCGGCATCGTCTGCCTGCTGCTGGGCGTCATTGTGCTGTTTTTCCTGTCGATAGCCGCTGTCTACTGGCTGTCGCTGACGGGCATGTCGGTAGCTCTCTCCTACACGATTATGGCAGGTTTCAATCTTCTGCTGCTCGTTGCAATCTTCTTGCTGCGCCGCCAGATAATCATCGACCCGATAGCAAAATTCATCTCACGGCTGATTCTGCGTTGACAGTCAACCTCCAACACCCCAATCTGACATGACAAAAGCCCTAACTAAACCTCAAGAACAAGAAAACTGGAACGGCTACACTATAGAAGAGCTGCGCTACCGTCGAGCCTATATCGGCGCGCGCTGCGAGCTCGAGAAAGAAAAGCTGCTTTCAGGAATGTCGCGGTTACGCGGCCATGCCGGACAGTCGACAATGCGCGCTGTTGAAAAAGTAGGCTCAGCCATTCCGCTGTTCAACTATGCCCTTTTAGCTTTCACCGTAGGCTCGAAAGTGTGGAAAACCGGGCGCCGCATATTCGGACGCCGCAAAAAATAAACGGCCGCACAGCCGTCGCCATAGGGCCGGCCTGCCTGTTCATCACGTTACACCGCTTATTCTAATGAACGATTATATCGAAATTCGTCTCGACCTCACCCCTTGCTCCGAGACAGCAACCGACGTTATGGCCGCCATGCTCGCCGACGCCGGATGCGAGAGTTTCGTCGCCGACAGCGACGGACTGACGGCCTACGCGCCGGCAGCCACTTTCGACCGCGATGCCATCGACGCCGCGATAAATGACTTTCCGCTACCGGGAATAACCGTCAGCCGCCGCGACTCGCGGATAGAAGGGCGCGACTGGAACGCCGAATGGGAACGCCATTATTTCAAGCCTATAGTCATAGGCGACAACGAAGCCGTTGTCCACAGCAGTTTCCATACCGACATCCCGCGCTGCCGCTACGACATAACCATCGACCCGAAAATGGCCTTCGGAACGGGCCACCACGCAACGACATCGCTCATAGCTACCCGGCTGCTCTCGCTCGATCTCGAGAACTGCAAAATGGTCGACATGGGAACCGGCACCGGCATTCTGGCCATACTCGCCGCAATGCGCGGCGCATCGCCCGTAACTGCTATCGAGATCGACCCGCCGGCCTACGCCAACGCCGTCGACAACATAGCTCTCAACGGACAGCCGCAGATCGACGTCCGCCTGGGCGACGCCGCCCTGCTTGAAGGCATCAGCGGAGTTGACCTTTTCGTGGCCAACATAAACCGTAACGTGATAACAGGCGACATCGCCGCCTACCGCTCCACCCTCGCCCCGGGAGCCACGATGCTGCTCAGCGGTTTCTATGTCGACGACATCCCTATCGTGGCAAAAGCCGCCGAAGCCGTAGGGCTGACGCCGGTCGGCCACACCGAGCGCGACCGATGGGCCTGTCTTGAACTTACACTGAAACCCCGACGATGCGAAGAATAATTCTGACACTGCTGGCTCTCGCGGCAATGCTGCCGGCGCCTGCCATGCGCCACTTCACCTGGGGCGTAGCCGCCGGAAGCGGCATCGACGTGACAAGCCACGACATGTCGACAATAAACATCGACGCCTTCTTCGGCTACAAGGGAGGCGCAATCGATGTCGCCGGAATCGGCGCCGGGATAGATGTGAACATCAGCAACAGCGGACGTTTCTTCCCGGTCTATGCCATATTCCGCACCAGCTTCAGGTCGGCGCCGTCGATATGTTTCTTCGACCTCCGCGGCGGCGTGGCCTTCAACAACATGCCGAACAACCACAACCAGACTACCCCCTACATCAATCCGGGCGTAGGCTTCAATCTCGCCCGCAGCGACAAATTCCGGAGCTATCTGATTATCGGCTATGCCTGGAACGGCCTGAAATCCTACGACGACACCATCATAAACCACGGCATAAGCTACTTCTCGGCCCGCATCGGCATCTCCTTCTGATATGCCGGATTTAATCGGCAATCCGATCGAGAATGAATCTGTAACGGGATTTTTGTTGTTTGAAAGTTTTTGCCTAACTTAGCGTCGGAAAAATAACATCCCTTATATCATACTTTACGATCCATGAAACTTGTCTTTAAGATAGATTATCGCACCGCCTTGGGCGAAGCCTTATATATCACGGGCAATATCGCGGCTCTCGGCAACGGCGACGCTGGAAAACTCCGCGCAATGCAACTCGACGGACTCGAGAAATGGACTCTCGAGATCGAAGTCCCCGACGACACCCGCGAGCTGACCTACAGCTATGTCGTGCGCCACGAAAACGGCGGCGAGCGCCGCGAATGGGGGCCGCAGCGCCATCTCG
>DBGBEM010000204.1:0-2877 GCA_048477235.1 Muribaculaceae bacterium
GCCCCAGTCGAAGAGAAGGATAACGTTTTCGAGAGGCTTGTTAGTGTAGACAGGCGATTTGAAGTGCTGGACTTCAGCAGTCATGGCGAGATCCTGATCGACAGCGAAAGTACCGTCGGCGCCATTCTGATAGAGTTTCACATGGCCGGTGAAAGCGTTGTCGGCCTTATAGTCGAACTCGAGCTGATAGACATCTTCGGCGGTGAAGCTGACGCCGGTGGGAATCTTGAACTGAGCCTGCCAGCGGTCAGTGGTGGCAGCGGTCAGCACGAAGGTAGCGGCATCAGCGGTCAGAGTGTAGCTATACTGGTCGCTGGGAGACCATCCGGGAGCAAAGTAGATATTGTCGGCGGGGATGGTTTCGGGTGCGTTGTAGACATTTTTCGGAGTGCGTCCATCGGTAGGATCGGTCGGCTCGGGGCCGGGACCCGGTTCCTCACCGCCTTTGGTGAAGGTGAATTCGAAGGGGAATTCGAGAGAGCCGCCATACCAGTCAGCTGCTGACATACGTTTGAAGAAACCCTTGTAGGCTGTGCCTTCAGTAAAAGTGCCGGCTGTTGTGGCAGTATATACGCCGTCGGCAAGAGTCAGAGGTGTTTCACCGACACCCTCGACGAAGAAATAACCGGCATCGACAAGGCCGATGAAAGTCGCGGGATCGAGATTTTCGAACTTGGCTTCGATAGCGATGTTGTTGTCGGCAGTGGCTGTCAGAGTATAGACTACTTTTGCTGTTGCCGTAGTAGTGTTGTCTTTAGCGTTGGTGAAGGTAACTTCAGAGTAGGCGTTTTCGCCGCTCATGCCCTGTCCCTGATGGACTGTTTCAGCCGCCATGGCTGTGCCGCAGAGCGAAGCACCGAGGCAAACGAGAGTAAAAAACTTTTTCATTCGAGAAAAAAATTTAAGGTAAATTTATAATTAGAACTGTCGGCCGCAAAGGTAGTTAATAATTCCCAATAACCAAAAATAAAATTCGCCCGTCACGATTAATTCGGAACTCAAAACATGACCACACATAAATTCACCAGGGCTTGCGTAGCGGCGGGGTTGTCAGGTTAACCGGATTATGCTATATTTGCGTCAGAATGATTCCATTAGAAATCAAATATGCGCAATCTCATATCGATTTTTCTTCTTTTCATAAACCTACAGATGTCGGGAAGTCCGTCGGGTGCCAGACTGCGGGCCGAATGGTTCCACCAGAAACTGAATGACACGAATCTGCCGAACAGCGAACGACTGCGCTTTGCCGACAGCCTCATCACAGTCTCGCCGGAGAGCGCTATGGCGGACGCACTCATATGGAAAGCGTCGATAGCCATCGACGATTTGCAGTATCAGTTCGCCAGCGAAACGCTCGCCAAGGCCGGTAAGGCGATTAACCCCGATTCGCTCAGGACTAAACTGCAGTGGCACAATATGTCATCTCTGGCCGCGTATTATATGTTTGACTATCGCAAGGCCATCGACCACAACCTGACCATACTCGAAACCACGAAGCCGGACTCTCTGACATATTTTGACATGAGGGCGTGTCTGAAAATAACGGATGTGTTCATGCGTCTGAAAAAATTTGACCTCGCCCATAAGTATAATGACAAAGCCAGGGACATCTATGAGGAATATAACAAGTCATGGGCAGGACGGGATTATAAAGCGAACATCTACAGGTCACTCAGCAGCATCCATCTGGAGGAGCATGACTATGACAGCGCCCTGAAAGATCTGAAAGCCGCGCAACAGGCGGCCAACACGCGCAAAGAGAAAGAGGCATGCATGTTAAATCTCGGCCTGACATATATGCGTATGGGCATGTTCGACATGGCTGACGAGCAGTTCAGCACCTATCTCTCGGTCTCGCACAAAGGGCAGAATCGCGCCATCTGCGCGATGAACTATGTGCTGAGTCTGATTGACTCACACAACGTGGCCAAAGCCATCGAGATCAAGGATAAGTATTCGGAAGAGCTCGCGTCGCTCGAAAAGAGCGTGCTGAGTCCGCACATAAAGATAATAGAATCGCAGATTGCGAGATATCAGGGAGATAAAGAGCGGGCCCTCGACTGTCTGTGGGATGCATACGCGCTGAACGACTCGATAATGTCGGCGCAGGGCAATATCTATCTCAATGAGATCATGTCAGAATTTGAGGAACGCGAGCGGGATCTGGAGAACCGCCGCGTGGTGAGAGGGAGCGAGACGAAATCAATAGTCATCGATGCTCTCTGCGGCCTCTTGGTAATCTTCGGGGGGGCAGGGTGGCTGCTGCTGCGCAGACACAGACGCCGCAACGAGGAGAACGAGGCTCTCGAGAGCAAGATCGCGACCCTCGATCTCGCCCACAGGCAAGAGACGCGCGAGGCTGAAAATCAGCTCGACACGAAGCAGCAGCAACTCTCGGTCATCGCCCTCCAGATGGAACGCATAAAGGACACGATAGACCGTATCAGCCAGTATGCCGACAACCGTCGCGGCAACATGGATGACCGGCTGTCAAACATACGCCAATCTATCAAGGAGCTACAGATGGATGAGAATGTCTGGGGGACGTTCAACGCCTATTTCGAACAGGCCAACCGTCTGTTTTTCGAGAAACTACACCGCATCTGTCCGTCGCTGACCAATGCGGAGATGCGTCTGTGCGCGTTCATACTCTCGAATATGACGACAAAGGAGATAGCCGTCATGACCAACCGCTCGGTCAGGACGGTGGAGACCACGCGCTACAATATCCGCAAGAAGCTGAATATCAAGATATCCACTGAGGAATATCTCAGAAATGTGTCCGTAGCCACGCCCGAAGAGATGGACGAGATGCGGGCGGCCGCGGCGCGGCAGTGAGTCGGCGCAAGGGGGGGGGATGCAGCAAGCTGATAT
>DBGBEM010000205.1:0-1237 GCA_048477235.1 Muribaculaceae bacterium
GACCGACACCGACGCCCTTCGCGAAATCTACCGCGAACTCGAATTCCGCTCACTGCTCAAAAAGCTTAACAGTCCCGACACCACAGCTCCGGCAAAAAGCGCATCTCATGCGATCCAGCCCTCGCTGTTCGATATTCCCGACGGCGAGGCCGTGGCCGAAATCAGCGCATCAGACTGCCCCACCGGCGAATATACCACAGCCGACACTGCCGCGAAAGTCGACAGCCTCGTCGAGAAAGCCCTTGCTTCGGAGCGTGTCGGGCTTGCGACATACGCTATCGGAGAAGAAGCCATGCGTGCCGACCTCCGAGGGATAGCTCTGGCGATCGCCCCATGTTCGGCTACATTCATCCCGGCTGCCGACGGCCTGCTCGAACGGCTGAGACCTCTTTTCGAGTCGGAATCGACAGAAATAGTCAGCCACGACGTCAAGCGCGACATGATTCTGCTTCGCCGCGCCGGCATAAACTTCGGCGCGCGTCATTTCGACACCGCGATAGCCCACTATCTTATCGACAGCGAATCGCGCCACTCCCTGCCGCTGGTCATGCTTCGCTATCTCGGACTTGAATCACCGCTGTTCCCCTCCGACATGCGCCACTGGTATCCGGTCGTTCCGCTCGACAAATCCGAAGCGGCGACCCGATATTGTCAGGAAGCCGACACGGTTCTGCGGCTGGCCCGTCCTCTGGCCGACGAAATAGAAAGCCTCGGAATGACTGCGCTGCTCCACGACATCGAGCTGCCGCTGATAAAAGTACTTGCCGAAATGGAATGGACAGGTGTCAGGCTTGATCCGGCTCCGCTCTACAATATGTCGAAAGAACTCAACGACCGTATCGACAGCCTCGAAGCCGAAGCTTTCGAACTCGCGGGAGGGCCCTTCAATCTCAGCTCGCCCTATCAGGTCGGCGAAATTCTGTTCGGGCGCCTCAAACTCGACCCGAAAGCCAAGAAGACCGCCAAAGGAGGCTATTCGACGACCGAAGCGATTCTCGAAAAACACCGCAAGGATCATCCTCTGGTCGAGATAATATTGAACGTCAGGAAACTGCGGAAGCTTTTGGCGACGTATGCCGACGCGCTACCGCGTCTTATCAACCCCGAAACCGGTAAGATCCACACCACTTTCAACCAGACCGTGACGACAACGGGACGCATATCGTCGACGAACCCCAACCTCCAGAACATTCCTATACGCACCGACGACGGCCGCGAGATACGGCGCGCTTTCATC
>DBGBEM010000206.1:0-10681 GCA_048477235.1 Muribaculaceae bacterium
CACAAATATTTGTGAAAAAAACTCAAAATAGTCTCTATTTTTTCTGTTTTGAAAGTTCAAAGAGCCGTTTTCGGGGCGGCGATAGCCAAAAAAACGCTATCTTTGCACTATCGTCGGCCGAAGCTCCGGCCGGCTTAGCGACCTCAAATTTTAACGGAACAGATGAATTTCAGAAATCTATTCGGTAATATTCCGGTGGTGACCAAGAATTTGATCATCATAAATTTCATTGTGTGGCTGGCCATGATGATTCTTCCCGGCCGTCTGGGCATCGAGATCGACACCGTGGCTGGGCTGCATTATCTGACGGCTCCCGACTTCGCGCCATGGCAATTTTTCACGTATATGTTCATGCACTCGACGCAGAATTTCGCCCATCTGTTTTTCAACATGTTCATGCTGCTGATGTTCGGCGGCATCGTCGAGCGCGCCATGGGAGCCCCGCGCTTCCTGTTCTACTACATAACCTGCGGCCTCTGCGCCGGCCTTGTCCAGGAAGCTTTCTGGGCACTGACCTGGGAGCCTGAATTCGTCAAGACCATAGCCAACCTCAACGGTGTCGACTTCGAATATGTGCGTCAGGCGCTCGCTTCGGGCGAAATCGACAGTCTTGTCGGACAGTATCAGAATATGATGGTCACCATCGGAGCCTCAGGCTCGATCTACGGCGTTCTGCTCGCTTTCGGAATGCTTTTCCCGAACCGGCCGCTCTATATCATGTTCATTCCCGTTCCTGTGAAAGCGAAATGGGTTGTCATCGGCAATGGTGTCATCGAGCTGCTTATCGGCATGGGGTCGGCGCGCGGAGCCGTCGACGGCATTGCCCACTGGGCGCATCTGGGCGGAATGATTTTCGGCCTGCTTATAATGATTTACTGGAAACGCAAAGGAATTGTCCATGGCGACAACTATTGAAACCGCATTAAAACGCTTCGCGACGGCGACGATGCTGATGAAGATCGTCGTCATCAACATCGCCGTATTCCTCGTGCTGAACATCATCTCGATAGTGATGATCTTCGCCGGCGAGGAATCAGGGCGCTTCATCGTCGAACAATGGGTTGCGATGCCGGGCAATTTCGGCCGGCTGGCGCGCCATGCCTGGACACCTCTGTCATATATGTTCAGCCAGATCGAGCCGCTCCACCTCATATTCAATATGCTGTGGCTATACTGGTTCGGAATAGTGTTTCAGCTTCTGTCGACGCCGAAACGGATGATCGGTCTCTATCTGCTCGGGGGTCTCGGAGGCGCGGCGCTCTATCTGCTCGCCGTCAACACCATCCCCTATTTCGCGGGCCACGGCGGACTTCTCATCGGTTCGAGCGCCTCGGTCATAGCCATAGTGACCGCCACGGCCATAATGGCGCCCGACTACCGCATGAACCTTCTTTTCCTCGGGGCCGTGTCGCTGAAATGGATCGCAATAGTGACTATCGGAATCGACCTGCTGAGCGTCACCGGCAGCAATGCCGGCGGCCATATCGCCCATCTCGGCGGAGCCGCCGTCGGGGCCATATTCGCCTTAGGACTCAAACGCGGCCACGACATAACGGCGCCGCTCAATTCGCTCATCGACGCCATTGTCAATCTGTTCAGACGGCGCCCGAAAGTGCGCCCGGCGCGCTTCAAGTCCTCGGGCGCGCCGTCGGCGCCAAGGCCAAAGGCGCCTTCGGCCGCATCGGCCGCCGACCAGGCCGAGCTCGACAAAATTCTCGACAAAATCAAGAAATCAGGCTATTCATCGCTG
The DNA here is from genome assembly GCA_048477235.1 of Muribaculaceae bacterium. Taxonomy (GTDB): domain Bacteria; phylum Bacteroidota; class Bacteroidia; order Bacteroidales; family Muribaculaceae; genus CAG-1031. Next base: position 1,751 of record DBGBEM010000206.1, read on the forward strand.
ACAGCCGACGAACGGGCGCGCCTGTTCGACGTCAGCCGCCGAATAAAATAATAACGACGTGGCAACTCCAAGGCAATATACAGTTCGTTTCGTGGTGACGGCGGCAACCGTTCTGCTGTCGTTCGCCCTGATAGCTACAGCCTACACCGGAGCCGTCGACCCACGCGTTTTTCCGCCCGCCTGCCTGCTCAACATGGCGTTCCCTGTGACGGCACTGCTCTCTGTCGTAGCCCTCATCGTTCTGGCTATCGCGCGCAACCGTCTGGCATGGGTCATGGGAGCGGCAATTTTAATCAGTTCGCCCGCCCTGCTGAACTTCGCGCCCGTCAACATGACCGTCTCCCCCGAAATAACCCGGGGAAAGAAATCGTTCACACTGATGACTTTCAACGCTCTCCACTGGCAGGATTACGGCCGCGACGGCATTCCTGACCCCAATCCCTCGCTGAGCTATGTGATGGCGATGAAACCCGACATTCTCGTCGTTCAGGAAAGCCTCGTGGGATTGGCCAGCCTGCGCAAATCCTCCTTCAACCCGTTAGACACTCTCAGGAAGGTCTATCCTTTCCGTTGTTCCGACAACAGCGATCCCGGACTTGCCGTCTACAGCCGGTTTCCGGTGACGCGCATCGAGGTTCCCGACTCGGTATGCAGCCCGGCGGAACTGGCAGTCTTCAGGCTTTCGGTCGAGGGTCATGTGCTGACGATCTACAACGTTCATCTACAGTCGTTCCTGCTCTCGGGCGACGACAAGGAGCTTTTCTCACGGGTGACGAAAGGCGACGCTGACCGAAGCGCCATACGCAACATGCGCAACCATATTTTCACGAAAATCTACCGCGCAGCCGCGCTGCGCGCCGATCAGGCCGAAGAAGTGCGCCGGCTTCTCGACAGCCGCCGCGGAGCCGCCATAGTCTGCGGCGACTTCAACGACACCCCCGCCTGCTTCGCCCTGCGCACCATTCTCGGCAGCGACATGCACGACGCTTTCGCCGAGGCCGCTTTCGGCCCGATGATAACCTACCACAAAAACAAATTCTTTTTCCGTATCGACCATATCCTCTACCGCGGGCCGCTAATGGCCGTCGACATTCTGCGCGGCAAGGATGTCGGCAGCGACCACTACCCGCTGACGGCCCGGTTCATATGGACTGACGATTAATAATCCGACAATCTTCTATAACCTAATTCTATACGCAATGTTTAAACGACTCACATTGATGACTGCCATGACAGTCGCCGTTATCGGCGGCATGGCCGCCGAACGGAACAATCCGTTCCTCGAGCCCTACAACACGCCCTACAACATTCCGCCTTTCGACCGCATCACAACGGCCGACTACATGCCCGCTCTCGAAGAAGGGCTGAAAATCTACCGCGGAGAAATCGATGCCATCGCCAATCAGAAGGCCACGCCCACGTTCGACAACACCATCCTCGCCATGGAGAAGAGCGGCGAGCTGACAACCCGCGTTATGGGTGTGCTCATGTCGCTCAGCGAGGCCGACAGCAACCCCGAGCTTCAGAAGGTCGCCGACGAGGCAATGCTGCTCTACGGGTCGACAGTCGACAACGTCATGATGAACGACAAGCTCTTCGAGCGCGTCAAATATCTCTACGACAACCGTGCCAAGCTCGGTCTGAGCGGCCCGCGCCTTCGCGCCGTCGAAAAAAGCTACCGCGACTTCACCCGCAACGGCGCCCTGCTCTCGGCAGCCGACAAGGAAGAACTCAAAAAGCTCAACAACCGCCTGACCGAACTTTACTCGAAGTTCAACAGCAATCTTCTGAAAGCCACCAACGCCTATCAGCTCGTTGTTGACGATCCCGCAATGCTCTCGGGACTGCCGGAGTCGACAATCGCCCTGGCCGCCGACGAGGCCAAACAGCGCGGTCTCGACGGCAAGTGGGTCTTCACCCTCCATGCCCCGAGCCGTCTGCCGGTTCTCCAGTTCGCCGACAACCGCGACCTTCGCCGCCAGATCTACGAAGCCTACACTACGCAGGCCTCTTCGGGAGAGTATAACAACTATCCCGTCATCGGAGAAATCGTCAAGACCCGCGCCGCCAAGGCCAAGCTGCTCGGCTATCCCGACTACGCCGCCTACATGACCGCCAACGTAATGGCCAAGACCCCGGAGAACGCCGAGAACCTGCTTATGCAGATCTGGCGCCCGGCAATCAAGCGCGTCGACAAAGAGGTTGCCGAAATGCAGACTCTCGCCGACGACCTCGGCGACAAAATCACCATCGAGCCGTGGGACTACTATTACTACGCCGAGAAAGTACGCCGCAAGAAATATGCTCTCGACGAAGACGAGGTCAAAGGATATTTCGAAATCGACAGCGTGGCCAAAGGTATCTTCGCTATGGCCGAACGCCTCTACGGCATTCACTTCACTCCGATTCCCAACGCTCCGAAATACCATCCCGACGTGAAGGTCTACGACGTCACCGACGATAAAGGGGAGCATGTAGCAGTGTTCATGACCGACTACTTCTCGCGTCCGTCGAAACGTCAGGGCGCATGGATGGAATCCCTGCAGGGCTCATTTATCGATCCCGACGGCAAGAGCCAGCGTCCTATAGTATATAATGTGGCGAACTTCGCCAAACCGACGCCCGGAAGCCCGTCGCTGCTGTCGATGGACGATGTCGAGACAATGTTCCATGAATTCGGCCACGGCCTCCACGGAATGCTGACCCGCGCAGCCCTGCGCAGCCAGAGCGGCACCAACGTCGACCGCGACTATGTTGAGCTTCCCAGCCAGATCCATGAGCACTGGGCTTTCGAACCGGTCCTGCTGAAGGAGTATGCCCACCACTATAAGACCGGCGCTGTCATCCCCGACTCACTGATAGCCAAGATCGAAGCCTCGTCGACCCACAATCAGGGCTTCACCACCACCGAGCTCGCCGGAGCCGCCCTTCTCGACCTCGCATGGGGTCATCTCAATCCCGCCGAAGGGGAGACTGTCGACGTCGAAGCCTTCGAGGCTCAGGTCGCCAACAAATTAGGCATGCCGCGTCAGGTCAAATACCGCTACCGCAGCCCCTACTTCAAACACGTATTCGGAAGCGACGGCTATGCCTCGGGCTACTACACCTATCTCTGGGCCGAAGTGCTCGACACCGACGGCTTCGAGCTCTTCCGCGAAAAGGGTGTCTTCGATCCCGCTACAGCCAAACTCTTCCGTGAGAACGTCCTCGAGATGGGCGGCAGTGAAGATCCTATGGTGCTCTATGTGAAATTCCGCGGCCACGAGCCGAGCGTAAAAGCACTTCTGCGCAACCGCGGCCTCGACGACGAAGCCGAGCCCGAGAGCCACGACCTCAAGACTCCCGGCGGCAAATAAGCCTGATGAGCAGAAGCCGCCATACCGACAATATTTGGCAAACGCCGGAGCAGCACGCCGCAACGCGCGTGCTGCTCCACGCTTGCTGTGCGCCCTGCTCTGGAGCCATCGTCGAGGCTATGCTTGCCCACGGACTCCATCCTACCCTCTTCTACTGCAACCCCAATATCTATCCTGAAGCCGAGTATCAGCGGCGCCGCGACGAAGCGCTCCGCTACGCCTCGACAATGGGCATAGATTTCGTCGAAGACAGCTATGACCACGCCGCATGGCGCAAAGCTGTCGAAGGGCTCGAGCATGAGCCTGAACGCGGGAACCGATGTCTCGAATGTTTCGCCATGCGACTGAGCCGGGCCGCGCGCTACGCAACAGACCATGGGTTCAGCCTCGTGGCCACGACTCTGGCATCAAGCCGCTGGAAAAGCCTCGAGCAGATAGGCATCGCTGGCGCCCGCGCTGTCGACGGAATCTACGGCGTTGTGTTCTGGCAGGCCAACTGGCGGCGCGGAGGCCTTCAGGAACGCCGTAACGCCATCATCCGCGAACAGGACTTCTATAACCAACTCTACTGCGGCTGTGAATTCTCCATGGCCCATCTGACTGAAAACGATGACAAAGAATAGTCTACCGACAGCTCCCGGCCCTATCGGAGTGTTCGATTCGGGCTACGGCGGCCTGACAATTCTCAAAGAAATGAGGCGGCGACTGCCTCACTACGACTACCTCTACCTCGGCGACAACGCCCGCGCCCCCTACGGCGCCCGCTCGTTCGACGTTGTCTATCAGTTCACTCTCGAGGCTGTCAGGGCGCTGTTCGAGCGCGGATGCCACCTCGTCATCCTGGCCTGCAACACGGCGTCGGCCAAGGCACTGCGTTCGATTCAACAGTGCGACCTCCCGAATCTCGACCCGCAGCGGCGCGTGCTCGGTGTGATCCGCCCCACCGTAGAAGCCGCCGGACGTTTCAGCGCAAACGGCCGCATAGGTGTGCTGGCAACCCCCGGCACAATACGCTCGCGCTCCTACGACCTCGAGATCGCCAAACTATACCCGGAATTCGTCACCACAGGCCACGCCTGCCCGCTATGGGCCGCGCTGGTCGAGAACGGCGAAGCCGACGGCCCCGGAGCCGACTATTTCGTCGAACGCGACATAAACACACTGCTTGGCGAAGCTCCCGACATCGATACCATAGTGCTCGCCTGCACCCACTATCCTCTCCTTCTCAAAAAAATACGCCGATACGCGCCCGCGAATGTCAATATCGTGACTCAGGGAGCCATCGTGGCCGACAGCCTCGCCGACTATATGGAACGGCATCCCGAAATCGACGCACTGACAACACGCGGCGGGTCGGCCCGCTTTCTGACTACAGAAAACCCCGAAACTTTCACCGGGCTCGCCGAGCTCTTCCTCGGCACTCCCGTCGAAGCCACCCACATAACCCTCCGCTAATCGCAGAATTTTCACTATCTTTGTCCCCCGAATATAATCTCGACCGCATCAAATGCTAAGTTTCATAACCTGGGACGTCAGCCCCGTAATTTTCAAGCTGGGATTTTTCACCCTGCGGTGGTATAGCCTCGCTTTTATGATAGGCTTCCTCGTAGGCTACGAAATCGTCGCCCGCATGTTCAGGCACGAGGGCGCTCCCGAACGGTGGCTCGGCCTGCTGCTCATGTGGACTGTCGCCGGAACAATCGTCGGCGCCCGGCTCGGACACGTTTTCTTTTATGAATGGGATCTGTTCAGTCAGAACCCGATAAAGATTCTCTACGTATGGGAAGGGGGCCTCGCGAGCCATGGGGGCGCCATCGGCGTGATCCTCGGCGTCATTCTGTTCTCCATTGTGACAACAAAGCGGTCGCCTCTGTGGACTTTCGACCGGCTTGTCGTGCCGATAGCCCTTGTCGGAGGTCTCATCCGTCTCGGCAATCTAATGAACAGCGAAATCTTCGGCCATGCCACAACCCTGCCATGGGGATTCAGATTCGTCAACTCGCCCGAATGGCAGGCTCTATATGCCGGACAGGCCTGCCACCCCACACAGATCTATGAGGCGATATGCTATTTCGCCCTGTTCGCCCTGCTGATGTGGATGTATTGGCGCAAGAACGCTGAAGAACGGCCCGGCCTGATATTCGGAGTGTTCCTTATCGGCATCTTCACCCCGCGCTTCTTCATCGAATTCATCAAGAATCCTCAGGAAGCTTTCGAGCAGTCTATGGCCCTCAACATGGGCCAATGGCTCAGCATACCCTTCATCATCGCCGGAATCTCGCTGATAATCTACGCCATGAGGCGCCCGCGCCTGAAGCTGAAATTCCCGGACCGCTTCGCCGACGAAAAGAAATAACCCGAAAGCCAGTTTCTATCCTCAATCACTATGAAAGTATATAATTTTGCCGACCACAACTCGATAGTAAATCAATATATGGCCGAGCTGCGCGATGTCGACATACAGCGCGATATGCTCAGATTCCGCCGCAATCTCGAGCGAATCGGCGAGATAATGGCCTATGAAATCTCGCGCGAAGTCAGCTATCGGGAAGCTCCTGTCAGAACCCCCTTAGGCACCGCGCGCTGCCGCCTGCTCGACGACAGACTTGTTCTGGCGACCATATTCCGCGCCGGTCTCCCTTTCCATCAGGGATTCCTCAACATTTTCGACCATGCCCAGAACGCATTCGTGTCGGCCTACAGGAAATATACCGACGACGACAATTTCGACGTCTTCATCGAATATATAGCCTCACCGCGCCTCGACGACAAGACCCTGCTTCTTGTCGACCCGATGCTCGCCACCGGCTCATCGATGGAGCTGAGCTACCGCGCGCTGCTGACAAAAGGCATCCCTGCCCACGTCCATGTAGCCTCCGTCATAGCATCACAGCAGGCCGTCGACTATATCGCCGGCCATTTCCCCGACGACGCCACCCTGTGGGTCGGCGCCATCGATCCCGAACTCAACGCCCACTCCTATATCGTTCCCGGCCTCGGCGACGCCGGCGACCTCGCTTATGGCGACAAGGAATAACCACACCCGGGCCACACTTGTGATTGCCGCGTTGCTGACGCTCTGCGCCGGCCTGACGGCCTGCATCCCGAGCTTCAAGCTCAACGGCGCGGCGCTCGACTATTCGGTCTACAAGACCGTTTCGATAAGCCAGTTCCCCATTCGCGCCGCCCTTGTCTATCCCCCGCTGCAACAGACATTCGAGACCGAACTGCTCGACTATATAAGCCGAAACACCCGGCTCCAGATAACCGACGACAACAACACCGACCTCAGGATCGAAGGCGAAATAACGGGCTACAGTCTATCGCCTCAGGCCGTCACCGAAGACGCCTATGCATCGCGCACACGCCTGACGATTCAGGTTCACGTGAAATATATCGACAACAAAGCCGAGAACAAAGACATCGACCAGACCTTCAGCGCCTACCGCGACTTCGACAGCTCGCAGATGCTCACCGACGTTCAGGATCAGCTCTGTCAGGAAATCTCGAAAGAACTCGTCACACTAATCTTCAACGCCACCCTCGGCGACTGGTAAGCATCATGGCAGCAGAAATCAACAACGGAACGCCGCTGCAGCAGATTCTCGGCTGCATAGCCTCGGGAGAAACCCCGTCGGCCGAGCTCGTCGACGCTCTGGCCGCCGAATCTCCCGCTTTCACGCTGCCAGCCATGCTGCGCCTGCGCCGCGAACCCCGGCTCGGCGACGACGAACGCCGGCGCCTGACGCTCCGCGTAGCGCTGAACGCTCCCGATCCGGCCGAACTGTATAACCTCGTGGGGCGCGACAACGCCGACACGTCCTTCTATCCGCCCGAAAATCCGGCGCCCACACCTTCGACAATCGACACCATCGACACATTCCTCGAGACCTACGGCCATGCCGACGCCGAAAACGACGCCCTGCTCGAGCGAATGATTCTGAATCCGCAGCCCGAATACGCCACAGTCCTCGAAAAGGAATATGCCGACGCACCCGACATCGACACCCCCGACGAGCAATCGCGCCTTATCGACGCCTTCCTCGACCGCCAGCCTGCCCCCGGGCCTGAGCCGGAACCGGCCATAGAAACCGTAGAAACCGCCTCGGAAACGCCCGCCGGAGAAAAAGCTCAGAAAGCAGCTATTCATCCGCGTGAAGAATCATCTCTCAACGAAACTCTCGCGAAAGTCTATATCCGTCAGGGAAAATACGAACAGGCCTATGAAATATTAAGCCGTCTAAATTTGAATATTCCCGAAAAAAGTGTTTACTTTGCAGACCAAATGCGTTTCTTGCAGAAACTGATCATCAACAGCAAACATAAATCAAACACAAAATAGAACCTAATTAACTATGTACGTTCTGCTTATCGTGCTCACAATCCTCGCAGCCGTGCTGCTCATCGGAGTTGTGCTTATTCAGAAATCGAAAGGCGGCGGCCTCTCGTCGGCTTTTGCCGGCTCGAACCAGGTTATGGGTGTGCGCCGCACCAACAGCTTCATCGAGAAGCTCACATGGAGCCTTGCAGGCGCAATCGCCCTGCTGGCCGTGCTCTCAACCTTCGTAATGCCCACAACGAACTCGAACGCCGGATCGCGCGTAACAGCCCCCGTTCAGGAGCAGACAACCCCATCGACCTTCGACAACAACGCTCCCGCCGCTCCCGCGAAATCGGCCACTCCGGCCCCGGCAGCTCCCGCCAAGCCCGCAGCTCCCGCTCCGGCTCCCGCAAAATAAGCACCGGCCCCTCGGTTTTCCACCCCTCTACAACGCGTCGCAGGCCCAACCGGGTCTGCGCGCGTCGCTTATACTCGATTTGCTTCGCATAATGCATCAGCCTAAGTTCCACTGAAAATCAAAAGATTGCGAATTTTTCGAGATTTTTTTACAGAAAAATTTGGTAGTTCAGAAAAAAGGTCCTACCTTTGCATCGCTTTTGAAAGGCAATGGCCCATTCGTCTATCGGTTAGGACGCAAGATTTTCATTCTTGAAAGAGCAGTTCGATTCTGCTATGGGCTACTTCTAAAAACCAATCGATAAATAAAAAAACGATTCCATAAATGGCAAATCATAAATCTTCCATCAAGAGAATCCGCCAGACCGAAACCCGCCGTCTTCGCAACCGCTACTATGCAAAGACAGCCCGCAACGCAGTGCGCAATCTGCGCAAGATGACCGACGCCGCCGAAGCAGCCGCCAAGCTCGTCGTTGTCACAAAGATGCTCGACAAACTCGCAGCTAAAAAACATATCTCGAAAAACAAAGCCGCCAACCTCAAGAGCAAGCTTGCCCTCCACGTCAACAAACTCGGCAAGTAAGCGACCACAATCCGGCTCAAAATACTGCAGCGCCGCCCAAACGGGTGGCGCTGCCCATTTTCCTTAAGGACCTTAAGGACTTTAAAGACCTTAGGGTTCTTAAAGTCTTCGCTGTAATTCACAAAGTGCAACCAGAATTAGCGGATATTAACTCTTTTTTGTATCTTTGCAGCCTGTTTCTAAGGTAACCAATTGCAAAGGTTTGTTTTTATGAATTTTAGTTCTTCAGTAGAGTTCCGCCCAAAGGTTTGGTC
>DBGBEM010000207.1:0-2385 GCA_048477235.1 Muribaculaceae bacterium
GATCAATTTATCCGACAAATAGCAATTGAGGTTACACACTCCCGGGATTATCTGTTTTTAGGATTGGCAGATAATGATTAAATTTGGCGCTATGGATAATAATCTCAAAACACTACGCGCCCGATTTCTTAACTACGACGCAGGTAATTATTTCATTACAATATGCACTGCCGAGAGGCGTCACTATTTCGGAGAAATTATCGAAGGAAAGATGATGCTGACCGAGCTGGGACACTATGTCGACAGCCAGCTACGCGAAGCCTCCCGGAAATCTAATGTTGAGGTGCCCCTGTGGGTAGTGATGCCTGACCATATACATGCCATTGTCGGATTGCTGAAGAACGTAGATACGCCGACTATGCCCACGGCACAGCGTGCTGTCGCACCACCTCTGCGGACGTGTGAGGCAGAGACTCGCTATGTACCTTCTTTGAGCCGATATGTCAATTCTCTGAAAGGTGCTGTCACAAAGTATGCCCGCAAAAATGGGATAACTTTTGCATGGCAGTCGAGCTATTACGATCACTGGATTCGCAGCCGCTGTGACGGTAATGCTATTGCCGAATATATCCTTGGCAATGTCGCGCGTTGGAGCGCATCACAATCCGACAAAGAGTAGCATGGGTTGCAGAACTCCCTGACATATCAGACCCGGTATTTCCGACAAAGAGTGGCCGGCGGTGTTGCAGAACCTCAGGACATTCCAGGACAAGCGTCTCCGGCAAAGAGTAGCAGCGTGCCTTTGGCACGCCTCAAAAGCCTGACAATAGGCTTGTTATACCGCAACGCCTTGGAAGCGTGCCAAAGGCACGCGGCCACATTAAGGGCGAAAAATCATTTAAAACTGGAGTTCTGCAACACCCCCAGCCACATTCAGGGCGGAAAATCACACAAAACCGTAGCCCTGCAACACCGTTCTCTAAGGCATTACGGTGCAACAAGCCTATTGTCAGGCGTTTTAGACGCACCAATGGCACGCCGCTACTCTTTGTCCGCAATTATGGATCAGATGTTCTTCGGCAGCGGCATTTTCACAAAAGATGCAAATAGTTCGAAAAAAGGAGCCGATTAGATTGCGTTTAATCAAAAAAGTAATTATTTTTGCGACTGAACTCTGTCGTTGCGAAGCGGCGACACTTTCTTTTGATAATTTTAGGATAAATATAGTAACCCACCATCACTCATGAAAAAAGTCTTTCTAACCGCCATTGCCGCCTTATGTGCCGTAGGTTCATGGGCAGCCCCGGTGACCGTTGACCGAGCAAAAGCTACCGCCACCGCCTTCATCAAGGCCAAAACCGGAGCAAACGTGACAGTCAAGGAAGTTGTCAGAGCAACTGACACCTATTATATAATAAACCTTAATCCGGGAGGGTGGGCTATCGTGTCGGCCGACGACATCGCAGAGCCTGTCATCGGCTTCAACACGACCGGCGCTCTCAACTGGCACTCGATTCCCCAGAACATGACCGGATTCATCGGCAACCTCGAAGCCAAGACCGACTTCGCCCGCCGCAACGGCCTGAAGGCCCGCAATGCCAACTGGAAGAATCTGTCGACCCCTCAGGGAATGGCCCGCATCTCGCGCGCCGACGACGACGCCTCGATTCCCGACCTCATCAAGGTCAACTTCAACCAGACTCCCCCTTTCAACAAATATTGCCCCGGAACCGGCAACAATAAAGCCATTGTAGGCTGCCCGGCCGTTTCGATGGCTCAGGCCATGACCGTGCAACAGTATCCCGCACAGCCTCAGGGCAAAAACTCCTACAGCTGCGCCGGCTACGGTCTGCTCGAGATCAACTATGACGCCGAGAAGCCCTATAACTGGGACAACATTCTCCACGGCCGCAACGACCAGTATGACGAGGCTGCCCGCCTGCTCTACCACTGCGGCGTGTCGGTCAACATGAACTATGGCCCCGACGGATCGGGCATCCCCTCGAACGAAGTATCGCGCTGGGTCAACGCTCTGGCCAACAACTTCGGCTATAACAAAGACGACCTCAAATACTACTGGCGCACAAGCTACCGCGGCGACTGGGAAGCCCTCGTGCTCAACGAGCTCAACGCCGGCCGCGCCGTCATCTACAACGCCATCGACTCGAAAGGCCACTACGGCCACTCGTTCAACGTCGACGGCTACCGCGGCGACAAATTCTACCACCTCAACTGGGGCTGGGGAGGCGTCGGCAACGGCTACTTCCGCCTCGACGCTCTTCAGGACGCCGCCATGGACATGAACTATGACTCGGGCCACGTTGTCGTAATCGGCATCGGTTCGCCCAACCAGGTTCTCAAAAACATCGAGCTCAGCGACATCGTGATCGACGAAAAGCTCCCCGCCGGAACAGTTCTCGCCCAGATCACAGTCAACGGCGCCGC
>DBGBEM010000208.1:0-2781 GCA_048477235.1 Muribaculaceae bacterium
GTGTGCCCCGGCGCGACATAGCACTGATGGCCGACTGGCGTCTGAAGCTTCCGGCTCTGATCGAGGCGTCGGCACGTCGCCGCGACATAACGAATATTTCGGGCGTGCCGTCGTGGTTCCTGACGGTGTTGAAAGGCGTTCTTGAACATACCGGTGCCGAGACTATCCACGATGTATGGCCACGCCTCGAAGTGTTTTTCCACGGCGGAATAGCCTTCGGCCCCTACCGCGAGCAATACCGCCGCATAACCGACTCTTCGCGGATGCGCTATCTCGAGAACTATAATGCCTCGGAGGGCTTCTTCGCCGTTCAGGACGATCCGGCCGACCGGGCGATGCTGATGCTGCTCGACGCCGGAACGTTCTACGAGTTTATGCCGCTCGATCAGGTCGGACGGCCCGAACCGCGCCTGCTGCCGTCGTGGGAGGTGGAGGCGGGAAAGACATACGCCCTTGTCATATCGGGGGTCAACGGTCTATGGCGTTATGAAATCGGCGACACCGTGCGCGTCTGCTCTACCGACCCGCTGAAGATAACCATCGCGGGGCGCACGCGCCATTTCATCAATGCTTTCGGCGAAGAGCTGATGGTCAGCAACGCCGACGGAGCCATTGAGGAAGTGTGCCGCGCCCTCGGCTGCGACGTTGCCAACTATACCGCGGCGCCCGTCTATGCCGGCGACCATAGCCGCGGACGCCATCAGTGGCTCGTCGAATTCAGCCGGGCGCCGCGTTCGCTCGACGAATTCGCCCGGCGTCTCGACGCCGCCCTCCAGGCCCGCAACAGCGATTATCAGGCCAAACGCACCGCCGACATATTCCTGGCGCCTCCCGAGGTTGTCGTGGCCCGGAAAGGGCTGTTCGACGCATGGCTCGCGTCGACGGGCAAGCTCGGCGGACAGCGTAAAGTGCCGCGGCTGGCCAATTCGCGCGAGTTTATTGACCCGATGCTGAACATTAACAATCAATCCGACATTTTAATATCATGATGACAAAGCGAATTCTCACATTTCTGTTTACGCTTACGGCTGTCGTGGCTCTCCACGCCGCCGCTCCCTATTATATTTTCTATTTCATCGGCGACGGAATGGGCCACGGTCAGGTTATGTCGGCTGCGAGCGCCCGTAGCGCCCGGGGCGACAGCGCCCTGACAATGATGACGTTTCCCGTCGCCTCGATGGCCACGACCTACAGCGCCTCAAGTCCCGTGACCGACAGCGCCGCAGCCGGAACGGCCCTCGCCAGCGGCCGCAAGACCGCCAACGGAATGCTGGGCGTCACCCCCGACTCCGTCGCCGCCGGCTCGCTGGCAGCCCGGCTTCAGCAACTCGGCTACGGTGTGGGGCTGGTCACGTCGGTGGCTATCGACGACGCTACTCCGGGAGCTTTCTACGCCCATGTTCCGCAGCGCGGCCAATACTACGATATCGGCATCCAGGCCGCCCGCAGCGGCTATGAGTTTCTTGCCGGCGCCGGGCTGCGCGGTCTGCGCGACAAGTCGGGCCGCCCCACCGATCTGCTGCCCGAGCTTGCCCGCAACGGCTATGATGTCGTGCGCGGTCTCGACGCTCTCGCAGCCTCGGATTCGCGCAAGATAATGCTGCTCTCGACCGACACTCTCAGCCCCAACTCGATAGGCTATGCCATCGAGGCTGCCGAAGGCGCCATGCGTCTGCCCGACATGACGGACGCCGCTCTGGCCCATCTCGGAAAGGTCAGTCCCGACCAGTTCTTCATGATGGTCGAAGGGGGCGAGATCGACCATGCCGGCCACTCTAACGATGCAGCCACGGTTATCGCCGACGTCGAGGAATTCGACAAGGCCCTGCAGCGTGCGGTCGACTTCTACAAGGCCCATCCCGACGAAACGCTCATCGTTGTCACCGCCGACCACGAGACCGGCGGCATGACCGTCGGCAACAATGCCTCGGGCTATATGGCCCGTCTGGGACTGCTCTCCGGGCAGAAGATGTCGAAAGACAAGATGGCCGAGACGATTAAGAATATGCTGCGCCGGCGCCGTGTCTACGGCTGGGACGATATTCGCGCCATGCTTGCCGAAAACCTCGGCCTCTGGTCGGTCATTCCCGTCGGCGAAGAGCAGGAGAAAGCTCTTGAGGAAGCCTACAGGAAAGTGTTCGTCGACCGCGACGCCGAAGATACCGAAACCCTCTACGCCCGTTTCGATCCGCTGACCGTCACGGCTTTCGAGATAATCGACGCCACGACCGGTGCCGGCTGGACGTCGGCCCACCACACCGGCAACCCCGTGCCTGTCTTCGCCCTCGGTGTCGGCGCTCAGGAATTCTCGGCAATGCGCGACAATACCGACATCCCGAAGACTATTCTCCGCATCGTTGAAACCTACCGCGATCCGTCGCCGATGATGCGCAGCAAAAAATAGGGAATAAAATTTTAAACTCTAAATTCTCCATTCTAAATTTTAGATACACACAATGAAACTAAGAATCCTTGCCTCGCTGACAGCCCTGATCGCCGTAGCCACAGCTTCGGCCAAAGTCGACTACGCCGCCATGAACACCCCCGAAAGAAGTGCTCTGGTTGAGCGTTTCGTGGCCGGCGACACTACGCTGACCCCCGACCAGATCGACGTTGTCTACTATGGCGCTGTCTTCGCTCCGGGCTATGCCGCTCTGCCGCGTTCCTACGACACTATCAACGCTCTGCGCGCCGAACGCCGCTTCGACGAGATGATGCCCCTCTGCAGAAAAGCTCTTGCCGACGACCCCACGAATCTGACACTGCTCTTCCGGGCCTTTG
>DBGBEM010000209.1:0-10518 GCA_048477235.1 Muribaculaceae bacterium
ATATTTGCATACTTATGGCAAAAGAAATCCAGTTTATAATATACAATCTGCCTGACGGCGCCGGAACGGTGTCGGCAATTGTTCGCGATGAGACAATATATCTGACTCAGAAGGCGATGGCGGAGCTATTCGGGGTAGAGGTTAATACCATTAATTATCATCTTAAGGAAATTTTTTCGACTGACGAGCTGAATGAAGAAGCAACTATTCGAAAAATTCGAACAGTTCAGAATGAAGGTACTCGTAGTGTTGAGAGAGAAAGAATATATTACTCTCTCGATGCTATTATCAGTGTAGGCTACCGAGTTAATAGTCGACGTGCAACGCTCTTCCGTCAGTGGGCTACGCGAGTGCTTAATGAGTATATTCGCAAAGGATTTGTCCTTGATGATAACCGCCTTAAACAGGGAAACTCTGTCTTTGGAAAGGACTATTTCCGCGAACTGCTTGAGCGGGTTCGTTCAATACGAGCCAGTGAACGTCGTATTTGGCAACAGATAACCGATATATATGCTGAATGTAGTATAGATTATGACCGTCAGGCTCCTGTTACCAGAGAATTTTATGCAATGGTTCAAAATAGGTTTCATTACGCCATCACTGGCCATACCGCTGCAGAAATAATCTATTCCGGTGCCGACCATACAAAACCGAATATGGGCCTGACGACCTGGAAGTATGCGCCTAATGGACGAATACTTAAATCTGATGTCTCAATTGCCAAAAATTATTTAAGTGAAAAAGAAATACGATCACTTGAGCGCACTGTGACGTCGTATTTCGATTATATCGAAGGGCAACTTGAGCGCGGCAATGTGTTTAATATGTCGCAGTTTGCTGCGAGCGTCAACAAGTTCCTGACCTTTAATGACTATAAGGTTCTATCAGACAACGGCATGATCTCGGCTTCCGAAGCGAGATTGAAAGCAGAAACTGAATATGATCTCTTTAATCCAACCCAGCAAATCGATTCCGATTTCGACAAGGAAATCCGCGGGTTGTTTGATGATGATTGACCGGCGTGCGGTGCAATGACTGTCGGGCGGGCAAGTTGTAGACAGGTTGCAGATGTATACTTTAAGCACTTGAATTTGTTGCTCCAAATTTTTTCTGCGTCGTGAGCATTTTCGCGGCGGCAGTTGTTGAAATTGAAATATCAAACGCGAAACCAAATGATGAAGAGACTTATCACGGCGGCTCTGGCGCTCATTCTCGCCGTTGCGGGCGCAGCGGCCCAGTCGCCTCAGCGCGCGACCGAGCTTTCGGTCAGCTACGGCGCTTTTCCGGCCACAAACTATATGGCGACCTATCGCAACCACTACGACCTGAGCAACGCCTGGGGAACTGTCAACGTCGAACTGGCGCGCCGTCTGGCCGACCGGTGGATAATCGGTCTGAGCTACGGGTTCTCGTCGTCGCCGGGGCTGCGCGGCGCCGACCATCTCGACCGCGATGTCGACGCGACGTGGCACAACCTGATGGCGAACTTCCGCTTCACCTATCTTTATACCAACGGATGGGTGTTCTACGGTCATGCCGCCGTCGGCATAACGCTGGGCTACTTCTCGCCGTCGTGGGAGGAAAGCTACAACAACACGCGCTTCGCCTGGCAATGCTCGCCCGTTGGCATAGAATATGATTTCAACCGCTATTTCGGGATCTACTTCGAAGCCGGCATGGGCAATCAGGGCATCGTTCAGCTCGGATTCCGCCTCGGCCTGTAAATACCGGGTAAGCAAGCTGTTAGCTATTTAATATATTTTAACAAATGGGGGGTAAATAGGAGATATTGTGCTTAAATTTGCAGAATCCGAATTTTCACACATTATCACTAAGCATCACAAATATCTAAATTATTACCTCTACCAATCTATGAAAAGAAACAGGCTTTGGATGCTGGCAATGATGCTGGCATCTATTTCGGCGTTCTTGTCCGAACCGGTTTTTGCTCAGAGAGCTGATGCGGGCGCCAACTCCGTTGTCGGAACTGCGCAGGTTCGCATTCCGCTTCTCCACAAGCTCGTCAAGTCAAAACCGCTGCCGCCGGTGAACTATCGCGGCGTGGCTGCGGACGGCCGCAGGAACGGCCCGGCGAAGAGTGCTTCGAAGTTCACTCTCTGCGCGTTCAACACAGTCAATTACGGCACTACGCTCTATAATCTTCCGACCGACGGGGGTGACCCGGTTGCGATGGACGGGAATTTCTCGGCAGTCATGCAAATGCAGTCGGCAGCATGGATCAACGGCTACTATTATCTCCATCATGTCTACGGGCCCGAGCTGACGGGCGACGGAATCTGGTATGTCTACGATATCATGTTCGACAATGACGGCTGGCTTCAGGGCGTCGGCGAAGACATGCTCACAGCCGACAAATTCGCCACAGCCCAGACAGTCGACCCGACAAACAGCAAGATTTATGCGATCTCTCCGGCCGACGACGGCGGATACCGGCTTTTCACAATGTCATACGAAGGTTCAGACTGGGCCTGGACTGTCAATACGACTGATGTCGGCGTTTTGCCGGGCGAGTGGAACGCTATCGCCATCAATGCCGACGGAAAGCTCTATGGCACGCAGATCACCCGCGACGACACCGGGGTGACAGGCAGCTCGCTGTGCAGCATCGACAAGACGACCGCAGCAGTCACCGTTATCGGCTCTACCGGCGAGAAGCCGTATAAGTCTGACGGCGCGGCTATCGATCCCAACACAAATACGTTCTACTGGCTCGTACAGGAAAAACAGTATGCACCGACGCGGCTTGTCAAGCTCGATCTGGCCACCGGCGCGTCGACTACCGTCAAGACCTACGACGATAACGCCGATATGTTTCCGACGGCTCTCTTCGCCATGGTAGAGCCTGATCCGTCAACTCCGAACCGTCCGACCGACATTTCCGTCGCGTTCGAAGGAAAGACGCTCTCAGGCACGCTGAGTTTCAAGGCTCCCGACAGCAATCTCGATGGAGGCAAGGGGGACGGCCTGACCTATAAGATAACTTTCGGAGAAACAACGCTGACAGGTACGTGCGCCTACAGTGAGGTTGTTACCGTTCCCGTTACTGTTCCCGCCGAAGGTATGTATCAGTTCGGAGTGAAGGTGATCAACGGCGAGGTTGAGTCGGGTACGGAGACAGTTTCGGCCTACGCCGGACGCGCTGTGCCCCCTTCGGTATCCCCTCTCCTTACCTACGATGAGGCCGCAGAAACATTCACAGTGACATGGCAAGAACCCGACCTCAAATATGTTCAGGGCTATCTCGACAAAGAGAATCTCAGCTACACCGTCAGGCGCTATCCCGGCGAAGTCGTTGTCGCCGAAAAGACCAAGGATCTCAGCTTCAGCGAATCGACAGCCGACTTCCCCGAGAACTTCACGCGCTATTATTATACGGTCGAAGTTTTCAACGAGGAAATTCCGTCGCCGGTGGCCAATTATACCGAAGCATACGCCCTCGGTTACCTCATTCCGCCGTTCACCGAGGATTTCAACGATTCGCGGCGTTCTATCACAGGCTACACTATCATAGACGGCAACAACGACGGCAACACCTGGAAACTCGGTAACAGCAATCTGGCTATTTTCAATCCTTCATCGACGACCAACAACAATGACTGGTTCATAACCCCTTCGGCATATCTCGAGCGCGGCAAGACATATTTCATCAGTATCGAGGCCTCGATATCCAACGGCGCTGCCGGTAAGGAAGAGCTGATTTCTCTCGATGCCGCCACCGCGCCCACGGCTGCCGCCTTGTCCTCAGGCAAAAATCTCGGACGATGGCCTGTAACCGGCGGGTCTGATTCTCCGACTGTGCTGAAAGCCTCCTTCGCGCCTCAGGCCGACGGATTCTATTATTTCGGATTCTTCTGCTATACCAGGAGAGATGAGGGCGGACATATCCTTTCGATTGACAATTTCGAATTCAGCACCGGCGTGGCCGACAATGCTCCGGCAGCTCCTGTCGTAAGCGTCAGCCGTCAGGTCAACGGAGAGCTCCGGGCCGACGTCACTGTGAAAGCGCCCGCCAAGGATATTTCAGACAAGACGCTGACATCGCTGACGCAGCTCGACGTTATGCGCGACGGCAAACTGGTCAAGACGTTCACCAACCCGGTTCCCGGCGAAGATCTGACCTTTACCGATGACGTAGACGCCCCGGGCAACTACAGCTGGAAAGCAGTCGCCTACAACGAGGCCGGCGCCGGAAAGATCTGCGATGCTTTCGAAGCGTTTGTCGGCCAGGATATTGCCGCTGCTCCCGAGAACTTCAGGGTCGTCGAGACCGAATATGGCAAGATGCACGCCTCGTGGGATCGTGTCACCACCGACCGCAACGGAAATGAAATCGATCCCTCGCGCCTGACCTATACGATCAACGATCTCTACTGGTCGGGAGAAATAAAGCGCGATATGACAGGAACCGAACTCGACTTCGACGGTCTGAAACGTCATGATCCCCAGCAGTGGAAACAATATTCACTCTATGCCGTCAGCGAATCGGGTATCGAGAAAAACCGTTGCGCTCTCAGCGAACCTGTTATTGTCGGAGAACCGCAGGATGAATATACCGACAGACTTGAAATCGGAGTGTCTGACCATTATCCGGCTGTCACCCTCTGGTGTGAATCGCTTAAAGATGATGCCTACTGGACTAACACCGGCGTGCTCTCGCCCGGAATCTTCGCTAAAATCGGCGACGGATTCCTCTATATGGTCGGCGCAACGGTTGGGGCATCGTCGTCGCTTACTTCGCCGCGTGTGCGCCTGTCGGCTCAGGAGAATCCCGCTTTCTCATGCTGGGTCTTCAACAATACCGACGAAAATGATGCCAACACAAATGAGATCGGCATTGAAGTGCTCGTCGAAGGAACCGACAACTGGATTCCTGTCGCCCGCAAGGTTGTCGACGACCTTGCCGCGCCTCACCGGTGGGGTCGCCTGACCGTCAGCCTTGAGGACTTCGCCGGCAAGACTGTGCAGGTGAAGATTGTCGGAACCGTGAAGAAATATATCTACACGATCATCGACGACATCGCCATCAAGTCGGTCGCACCTGCCGATATGAGCGTAGACCGCCTCGACGTGCCTGACTTCGTCAAGCCCGGCGAGAAGTTCACGGCATCTGTGAAGATCACTAATCATGGTGCCAAAGTTGCCGACAGCTATACTCTGACTCTCGATGTCAACGGCGAGTCTTACGCGGCCGAGGTCGCATCTCTGGCTACGGGCGAGACGGCCTGCCATGAATTTGAGATCGAGATGCCGGGCTTCGATGAACCCAAGGCGCTGACGCTCAATGCGGCCGTGAAGATCGACGGCGATGCCGACACAGAAAACAACAGTGTCTCGGCCATTGTCGATCCGCTTCTGACGCGCCTCCCCGCTCCTGAAAATCTGACCGGTTCGCAGAATGAAGCCGGACGCGTCGACATTGCATGGACAGCTCCGACAGCCGTCTATCATACCGAAGCCGAAGAGAAATTCAATGATGGCGAGGCTTTCGCTTTCAGCTCGAACTACAACGACTGGATTTTCATTGACCGCGACGGCAAGCCAGGCATAAGTTATTTCGGACGTCCGATTCCGAACTACACTCCCGGCGTAACGACTTCTTCGTTCTTTGTCTTTGACGGTTCTGAGTTCGAAGAGATTTTCGGTTATATGATCACCGGCACCGACGACAAATATTTCCTCTGCTCTTTGTCGAGCGATGATTTCGAAGAGACCGACGACTGGGCGATCACTCCCGAGCTCGACGGATCGGCCCAGACGGTCACATTCAAAGTGCGCGGATTGTTTAACTACGTGCCCCCGGAGTTCGATGTCCTCTATTCGACAGGTAGCACCGATCCCGATGACTTTGTCGAGCTGCCGGGAATGACAGGGCTGAAGCCGATACCGGCCTATTGGTCGACCGTCTGCGCCCGTCTGCCCGAAGGCGCTAAGCGTATGGCAATCCGTTCGCGCATAAAGAACTCGAGAACGATGCTCCATATCGACGATGTCAGATATTTCTCGGCCGAGACTCAGAAAGTCAGCCCCGAATCATATAACATCTATCGCGACAACTCGATAGCCGGCGACTGCCTTGCCTCACAGCTGTTCTGGAACGATACCGACGCCGCCAACGGAAGCCATGAGTATCGCGTTACCGCTGTCTATCCGTCACTCGGAGAGTCGGCGCCCACGCGCGGGCTCGTTCTTGAAACAGCCGGAGTATCGGCTCCGATGGGCCATGAAGTAACTGTCTCGACTTATAAGCAGTCGATTGTTGTATCGGGATGCGGCGGTCGCGAAGTCAGGATTTACGACGCCATGGGACGCACCGTTTATTCCGGAACAGCTACCGACCCATGTGTCGTTACCGTTGCCCCCGGCATATATCTTGTCGATGCCGACGGACACGTGTTCAAGCTTTTCGTGAAGTAATATCTCTGTGTCATGCGGCCTCCGCGGCCGCCCGGCAAAATAATTAGGAGGTGCCCCGCACGGGGCACCTCCGGTTATTTACAGGTATGGTATAAATCTTAGGTAAGTGGCAGAGCCTTAAGGCTTAGCGGTAGTAATGTTGATTTAATTATTTTTAACTAATGTTGCTGAGATGAAATAGTATTTTTGTAGTTAATGGAATTGCAGAAAATACTCGAATTATATACTGACCAAGTTGACGCCGACGATATTTCGGCGCTTTCGTCAGTATGCGGTTCAAAAACATACAGTAAAGGGGAGCATATAATTGCTCAGGGGGACACCGACGATTGCCTCTACCTTATAAAATCAGGAATTTTTCGTGTTTATTGTCTGATTGACGGAGTGGAAGACACCGTATGCTTCGGACATACGGGAGACGCCTTTATGTCGTTTCACAGTTTTTTCAGGGGTGAACCATCCCCATTTTCATGTATCGCCATGAGCTCTGTCGATGTATTCCGAATCACATCGGAAAACCTCAAATCTCTTTTTCCCCAAAGACCCCGTCTGCTTGAATGGTACAATCGTATGCTCGTTGAAGAACTTTATCTTTTGGAAAGGAAGTATGTTTATTTCGGCAATAAAGATGCTTACAGCCGTTTTTGCACATTTGTGGCTGCCCGTCCCGACATCATGCGCTCCGTTCCTGCAAAATATATCGCCCAGTATCTCAAGATTCGTCAGGAAACACTTTATCGCATTCGCGCACGTTACCTCCGAGACAATGAATCGGCCGAACTCTGAGACTCTGTTAAAAAACACGAGCTCCGGTTTTGACCGGAGCTCGTTGAATGTATTAGCGCTTGCGTCAGATAGTGTTATCTTGCGATTACCTTGAAGCTCTGACCGGCTGCCGTCACGATGTAGATTCCGGCTGGGACAGAGACCGTAGAGTTGCCTGTGCAGGCGAAGGAGCATACTCTGCTGCCGTCAACTCTAAGGACTGTGGCCTGATGTCCGATTGCTCCAGCAACGGTTATGCTGCCTGTGCCGCCTGTTACCCACACGTCATCTCCCGGAACTACAGTGTTGAGCGAAGAGGGGTCAGCTGTAACAGCTATGCTCGGATCTGATTCTCCGTCGCCGGCATAAAGCGCTGTCACATTATACTGATGGCTCCCGGCCGTGACATTGGAGTCAGTGTATGTCGTTTCTTTGGAAGGAACGGTTCCAATCAGTTCCCTGTCGCGATAAACATTATATCCTTCAAGGGTATACACGGCGGGAGTGCCATTTTCCAGAGCAATGGTAACATCGTCAATCATGATGATGAAAGCGTCGGCACTCACGTACCTTATTGCCATATAATTCGTTCCTTCGGGAAGTTGGGCCGCATATTCTTTCCAGGCCGAAGGGATGTTTTCGTATAGTGCCGCCCTGATGAATGATTCCGGTTTGCTGTCGCCGGTGGAATACAGAATTTCGAACGAATCGGGATATTTCGACGAGTAGCTGCGCGCGCGAAGTGTTACGGCCTGAGCTTGTCCAGACAAGCGAGGCGAGATGGCCCAGTCATCGTTCTTCACGCCTCTCATGTTGAACACAGCTGCCAGAACTTTATTGCCGGAGAAGGCATTGAAACCGTATGTGCGGAAGTCCTCACCCGATGTGTCCATAATAAAGAATGATGCAGGAGAACCGGCCTCGACATTGGGAATGTCGAAATCACTGGGCCCGTCTACGGGTGCGCCGTCCATGTCGACAAAAGTCCATTCGCCGGCCTTTCCCGTGGCGAACGATTCGTATGATTCGAAATTGTCGGTTTTTGCGATCTTCGGCCCATTGGCGAGATCCGGCGCTGTCCACGTCAGCGTAATAGCGCCATCGTCGGTTTTCGCTGCCGTCAGTGCCTGGGGTGTCGGATGGTTGGCATTGACAATCGCAGTGACTACACTGTTGCTGGTGTTGTTGTCCGGGTTCATGTCAGGGCTATAGTTGGCAACAGCAGTGAAGGTCACAGTGCCCGGAGCATCGAAGAGCGACACGGGCAGCTGGCAGGTGAGCCGTTCGATGGCTCCTGAAACTATACCGTTTGATTCAAGTGTGGCGACAATCTCGCCGTCGCGGCATACGCTGACGGTGTATGCTTCGGAATCAAGAGCACCCTCATTGGTAACAGAGACTTCAATTGCGCATTCTCTCCCCATGATGGCCATTGCCGGAGCTTCAATCAGAGTCGAAAGGTCATGCTCCAGACGGTCGGCAATGATGATTTTGTCGATGGCAGCTGATTTGTAGTCCGACATTGTGGCCTTGAAGGCTAACTCGATTTTAGTCCCTTTGTAAGCATCAAGGGGGAAGCTCACAAGGTTCCAGTGCTGTTCGTCGCCACTGCCGGCGCGCACAGGTTCGCCGAGCGGTTCAAAGCCCTGGCCACTGTTGATTAACACGGTGATTGTACCCGTGTCGTCGCTACCGTAGTTGAAATAGCAGAACGACAACTGCGGATGTTCCAGTCCTGCGAGATCTATGCGACCCGAATAGAGGGCACCGACGTCGCCGCTTTCTGCCCCGTTGCAGATTATGAAGCCGTTGTCGCCGTCTGCCGAAGCGAGTCCCTCCTGAGTGTCATCGTCACCCATGGCCCACATACCTGTGCCTTTTTCGATTTTAGTGCGGAATATATGGTCGAGTGTTCCGCCTGAAAAAGATTCGGTGTATGGCACAGCATCGGGTTTTCCCAGCGGGATCCACATTTCCGAAAAGGCAGCATCTCCCTCTCCGGCACGATTCACTGCCCTGACTGAATATTTATAGAATGCCTGTTCATCGGAGGGTTTACCTTCGGTGGTGGAATAGGTGTTGTCAGTCACGCCGTCGGCGAGGTCTTCATACCATTCCTGCGAAGGACGTGTATGTTTTAGTTTGTAAGTCAATGTTGTCGGATCTAGCGAGAGCCCGCGGACGTCGAGCGCGGGAGCCTCCCAGCTGATTATTGCGTCAGCATCCCCTTCGCCATGTTTCAGTGTGAGGGCCGTCGGAGCTGTGGGGCGGTCATTGCCGATGAACACGGTAATGCGCGATTCCAGACCAAGACCTCCGCTGTTGTGGGCCATGGCGCGGTAGACAGACTCCCCGTATACGGCATTTTCATCTGTGCAGGTATAGACGTCGTCGCTTCCCGCAGTCACTTCTACTGTAGCGGCGAGGTCTTCACCTCGATATACCATCACTTTGTCTATCTCGTCGAGTGTTTCTCCGCTGATATTTGTCAGAGGCACCCGGAAACTGATGTTGGCTTTAAGCGCCCCCAGAGGCGCCGGGGTCACAGTGAAGTCGCGCACCTCGCCCGGAGCTACGGTGACTTTGGCTGCGGTGACAGCAACATTGTCGACATAAAGATTCATCTGGCTTGCGTCGGAACACGCTTTCACGGAGAAATAATATGTGCCCGAAGTCTCCGGCGTGAAGTTAAGTGAATATGTTTCTTTCTGATTCTCGATTTTCTGAGCGTCAACCTCGGTAGGAGGCATTAACTCCGTTGTCAGTCCGGCGACTGTCGCCGAGGTCCCTACGTATGCAGCTATTTTCTCCGTTCTGAATGAACTTTGGCGGTAGGTGTCGAAACTGAATGTATATAGTTTTCCTGCCTCCAGCTCCAAACCAGGAAGAACGAGATAATCGTCAGCATCTTTCCAGGAATTTGCATACTTTACTGCCTGTGTCGATGAATCCCAGGCCCACGTTTTCGAATCGTTGTTGTTGTTGATGACGGTGAATGCCGACAAAGACGCTGCGTCGTCGAATGTTTCTGAATACGGAGGCGTCTCCGCTCTCGATGTCAGCGATGGCATCGCCATTGCTGAAGTTATAAACAGTGAAATGTAAACTTGTTTCATATTGGCGCTATTTGGTTACGTTATGGTGCAAATGTAGCAATTCAGCTTTATACTTTTTATGACTTGAATCATAAAATGAAGTTGATGTAAAATATGATGTTTCAAATCTTCGCTCTTTAAAAAACATATAAATCGGGATGCACCATTTTTAAACAATTAGGAGGTGCCCCGCGCGGGGCACCTCCTAATTGTTTAAAAATGG
>DBGBEM010000210.1:0-1847 GCA_048477235.1 Muribaculaceae bacterium
GAAAGGCACGGTGAAAATCCGCGTCTCTTCGGTAAAAGCCACCGACATGGAATATAAGAGCGTTTCGGCTCTGACCGACATCGCCCGTCCGCGCCGTGGCGCCAGAAACCAGATTCTTGCCGCCTATCAGGTGACAACCGAAGGACTCAACAATCCCCTTTCGATCGACCGCCTTCAGGTTAACTTCACCCCCTCCCCCGCCCTGTTTGACAATGTGCGCCTGTCGACATCGGCCACACCGACCGACGAGACCATCGTAGCAACCGCCGAAGGAGGCATCCTCGCCGTCACAAGCGGCAATCTGCGTCCGGGCGCAAACAAATATTATGTCGTTGCCGACATCAAGCCCGATGCTTCTGGAGCCATGCCGGCCTGCGTGCTCGCCACTCTGAAAGTCGGCGGCACTGACCGCGATGTCTCCGGCGCCGTCACCGGCGCCCCGACGGTAGACAATACCATTTATATGGCCGAGGGTGAAAGCGCCCAAACGTTCACCATCTCGGGCGACACCGACTTCTTCGACGCCGGTGGCCCCGACGCCAACTATCCCGAAAAGACTTCTGGCATCATAACATTCAAGCCCTCGGAGGCCGGAAAAGCCATAAAGATAGACTTCACCGAACTGACTCTGTTCAACACCTCGTCGACCGGACTTAACGACGTGCTCAAAATCTACAACGGCACCGAAGTCAACGAGGCCAATCTTCTGAAAACCCTGCTCAAGGAGAACTCCGCACTGGTTAAGTCGGCTTCCCCCGACGGCTCGCTGACCCTCAGCTTCACGAGCACGACAGGCGTTCCCGCCAAGGGCTGGAAAGCAGTCGTCGGACAGTATGTTCCCGGCCCCATGACAATTTCGTCGGTCAAAGGCGAAACGCTCACCGGCGACAGCAAGACCGTAGGCATGGGGCAGCAGACCCCGATGATTCTGTTCGACATCGTGACCGATAACTCACAGAATCCGATGAGCCTGACCGCAATCGACTTTACCAAGGGCGAAAACGTCAGCGCCGCCAGGCTCTACAAACTCGGCGACAGCAAGGACAACACCGGCAGCGAGCTCGATCTTACGGGCCTCAACGCGCAGCTTGCCGAAGGACACAACTATTTCCGCCTCGACGCCGTTGTCAATGACGGCGTGGCCAACGGTGCCAAGGTTGAGCTCACACTCAACAGCGTAACCGCAGGCGGATCGGCACATACACTTACTCCCGCCGTCGCTGCTTCGCGCGACGTACTTAACGTAGTTTATGCCCTCGAAGGCACCCAGACCGTAACTCTCAGCCAACCCTGGCAGTTCAAGTCGGAAGAAGGCTTCTCGGGCAAATATGCCGACGGATCGACCGACCGCATCGTCATCTTCAAACCCGCAACACCCGGCGCACGCGCCCAGCTCGACTTTTCGGAGTTCGCCGTCTACTACTCATCGTCGAGCTACTACGGAGCGCGCGCGGTGTTCGAGATCTACAACGGCTCGGAATGTCAGACCGACAATCTCGTGTGGAGCGTGAAGAGCACCGACGACGCTATGAATCCTCCCGCCCGCGTCCGCTCGGCTGCCGCCGACGGCTCGCTGACGGTGAAGTTCAACCCGAAAGCAAGCTCGTCGTCATACTGTGAGAAAGGATGGACAGCCACCGTCAGGGAATTCATTGACCACGACATGACCATCACCGGCATCACCGGCACACAGAACACCTCCGATGCCGGCGTCGGAGCATCGAACGTCGACCTCATCAAGTTCATCACCGAGGCCGAAGGCACGAAGTCGAAGCTCACAATGAAGAGCGTTGCGCTCAGTCTGACAGGCGCGTCGGCAATGACAAAAGTCAAGGTCTATGCCGGAA
>DBGBEM010000211.1:0-5144 GCA_048477235.1 Muribaculaceae bacterium
GTTATAAAACGCGTCTGAGATTTTCAAATATTCGGGGAAGGATTTCAACCGAAAAACCGGCAAATTTAATCTGAGTCGGGCAGCGCGCTAAAATAAGCTCTATAGGCCATATAGGCCCAATGTTTTTATAAGTCTTATAAAAAATCTTATAATCTGCTGCGAATGACAATTATTGTGTTTGACAACATATTATTTGGTTGTTTCGTCGAAAAGTGTTAATTTCGTAGCCGACCCGCGAACCGGGCCTGTGTCTATTCTTAACTTCTAACCTTTAACTGATTGAATGAGTTACCTTAAATTTGATAAAAGCCTGATGATTAATCTCGAGCAGTCGCTCCGCAAGGAGATGCTCCGAACCAATCAGTCAGGCGCTTATCACTGTACTACGGTCGTTGACTGCAACACGCGCAAGCAACACGGCCTGCTGGTAATCCCCATCAAGGAATTCGGCAATACGAGCCACGTGATGCTTTCGTCGATGGATGTCACCGTTATTCAGCACGGCGCACCGTTCAACCTCGATCTCCACCGCTATCAGGGGGGTGTCTACTCCCATCAGGGGCACAAATATATCCGCGAGTATGACTGCGAGAGTGTTCCGCGGACAACCTATCGCGTCGGCGGTGTCATTCTGACCAAAGAGAAAATCTTCATCAGCCACGAAAACCGTCTGCTGATCCGCTACACCCTCGTCGAGGCCCATTCGCCGACAATGCTCAGACTGAGGCCCCATCTGGCTTTCCGCGAGGCGAACGCCCTCGTGCAGGCCAACGACAAGCTCAATTCGGATTGCCCGGAATGCGCCAACGGAGTGTCGGCGTGTCTCTATCCGGGCTATCCGCGGCTTTACATGCAATTCAACCACCGGCCCGAGTGGCACTACGAGCCGAACTGGTATAACGGCTTCGAATATGTAAAGGACATGGAGCGCGGCGTCCCCTACGTCGAAGATCTGTGGGTTCCGGGCTATTTCGACATTCCTATAAAGAAAGGTGAGTCGATAATCTTCTCGGCCGGCGTCAGTGAGATTCAGCCGCGTCAACTCTCGAAGATGTATGAACGCGAGATAGCGTCGCGCACCTGCCGTTCGTCGTTCTTCAACTGCCTGAAGAACGCCGTGAAGCAATGCTATATCAAGGAGGACGACAAGATGTATCTCATCTCGGGTTTCCCCTGGGGCAAGATTCTGGCCCGCAACACCTTCATGGCGCTTCCGGGCGCTACGATAGCCATAGACCATAAAGATGACTATCACGCCATAATGGCCACCGCCGCCGAAGAGCTCGAACGTTTCATGGCCACGGGCGAGACTATCGGCAACCGCATCGCCGGCATCGACCTGCCCGACATTCCGCTATGGACGCTATGGGCGCTCCAGCAGTATGCCCGAGCCTACGGCTATGAAGAGACGCGCGAGCGTTATCTCGGACTGGTGGCCGGCCTCGTCGACTACGTTGCAGAAGGACACCATCCGAACCTCTTTATCGACGAGCGCGGAATGCTGTCGACCGACGGCTCGGTGACTCCCGTGTCGTGGATGAACGCCGCTCTCGACGGCAAGCCTGTAGTGGCCCGCAGCGGCTATCTGGTGGAATTCAACGCGCTATGGTATAACGCACTGGTGTTCGCGTCGAAACTCGTCGAGGAAGTTCCCGAGATGGCCGAAGCCGCCGGACGCTGGACGGCGCTCGCCGAAAAGCTCAAGCCGGCGTTTACCGACACCTTCCTCAACGACTACGGTTATCTCTACGACTATGTCGACGGCACCTACGCCGACCCGAGCGTGCGCCCCAACATGGCTGTCGCCATCGGACTCGACTATTCGCCGCTCGACCGCCGACAGCGCAAGAAAGTGCTCGACGTCGTCACCCGCGAACTGCTGACCCCGAAAGGGCTGCGCACACTGTCGCCGAAGAGCTACGGCTACCGTCCGTTCTATCTCGGCTCGCCCTACGACCGCGAGATGGCGCTCCACAACGGGCCGGCGCGCCCCTGGCTCATGGGCTTCTACGCCGACGCCTATCTGAAAGTGTTCGGCATGAGCGGAGTGAGCTATATCGACAGAATGCTTATCGGCTTCGAAGACGAGATGGGCAACGGCTGTGTAGGGTCGCTGAGCCAGCTCTACGACGCCAACCCGCCATACGAGGGACGCGGTGCCATCAGCCACGTTACCAACGTGGCCGAGATTCTGCGGACCCTGCGCACACTGAAGAAATTAAACCCGTAAAACACTCCACACTTCCGCTAAATGAAAGCTCTAATGTTCGGGTGGGAGTTCCCACCGCATATTCTGGGCGGTCTCGGCACCGCCAGCTACGGCCTCACTCGCGGCATGTGGCAGTGTGGCGACATGGATATAACCTTCGTCATCCCCAAGCCCTTCGGCGACGAAGACCGCCACTTTGCCAACATAATCGGCACGAGCCAGACTCCGATTGCCTGGCGCGACGTCGACCGCGACTATGTCGAGCAGCGCATCGGGCGCGTCATGTCGCCCGACCTCTACTACCGGCTGCGCGACCATATCTACGCCAACTTCGACTATATGCGCACCAACGACCTGGGATGTCTCGAGTTCTCGGGCCGCTATCCCGACAATCTTGTCGAAGAGATCAACAACTATTCGATCTGCGCAGGCGTCATAGCCCGCACGCTCGATTTCGACGTCATCCACAGCCACGACTGGCTGACATATCCGGCCGGAATCCACGCCAAGCAGGTCACAGGCAAACCTATGGTCATCCATGTCCACGCCACCGAGTTCGACCGTTCGCGCGGCAAGCCCAACCCGACGGTGTTCGGCATCGAGCTCGACGGAATGCGCAATGCCGACCATATCATAACCGTCAGCAACCTGACGCGCGACACCGTCATCAACAAATACGGCATGGATCCCGCCAAGGTCACCACCGTCCATAACGCCGTCACACCACTCAGCCCCGATCTTCTCGACATAAAGATGCCCAAGGGGAAAGACAAGGTCGTCACCTTCTTAGGGCGCATCACAATGCAGAAAGGGCCCGAATATTTCGTCGAGGCGGCCGTGAAGGTTCTGAAAAACAACCATAACGTCAGATTCGTCATGGCCGGTTCGGGCGACATGATGAACAAAATGATAAATCTTGCCGCACAGCGCGGCATTGCCGACAGGTTCCACTTCCCCGGATTCCAGAAGGGGCGTCAGGTCTACGAGATGCTTGCCGCCAGCGATGTCTATGTCATGCCCTCGGTCAGCGAGCCGTTCGGCATCTCGCCGCTCGAGGCCATGCAGATGGGAGTGCCGTCGATAATATCGAAGCAGAGCGGCTGTGCCGAGATTCTGACCAACGTCATCAAGACCGACTACTGGGATATCGACGCCATGGCCGACGCCATCAACGCCATAATAACCTATCCGGCGCTCTATAACCAGCTTCGCAGCGACGGACTCGACGAAGTCAACCGCATAACCTGGGACAAAGCCGGCCAAAAGGTTATCGACATCTACCACCGCGTCACCGGCAAATAAACCTATCACTACCTTATTTTATAGAACACGACAACAATGAAAGCAATCTGTTTTTATTTCCAGATACATCAGCCGTTCCGCCTCAAACGCTACCGCTTTTTCGACATAGGCAACGACCATTATTATTTCGACGACTTCGCCAACGACGATATCATCACGCGCATAGCCGCCAACTCCTACATACCCGCCGCCGAGAGCCTGCTGCGCATGATCGAGGCTACCAACGGCGCTTTCCGCTGCGCTATCTCGGTGACAGGAACGGCTCTGGATCAGTTCGAGCAGTATGTGCCCGAATTTATCGACCTGCTGAAGAAGCTGGCCAAGACCGGCAAGGTAGAGTTCCTTGCCGAGACCTACGCCCATTCGCTGGCGTCGCTTGCCGACCCTGAGGAATTCCGTCTGCAGGTCAAGGCCCACAGCGAGAAACTCCACACGCTGTTCGGCGTCAAGCCGAAAGTTCTGCGCAACACCGAGCTCATCTACTGCGACGACCTCGCTCCGCAGATCTACGACATGGGTTTCAAAGGCTGTATCACCGAGGGCGCCAAGCATATTCTGGGCTGGAAATCGCCCAACTACGTCTACAGCGCCGCCTCGTGCCCGAAGCTTAAACTGCTGCTCAAGAACTCGAAGCTGAGCGACGATATCGCCTTCCGCTTCTCGAATACCGAATGGGACGGCTACCCCATGACTGCCGACAAATATATCGACTGGATCGCATCGACACCGGCCGAGGAACAGATAATAAACCTGTTCATGAACCTCGAGACCTTCGGCGAGCTGCAGCCCGCTTCGTCGGGAATATTCCAGTTCCTCGAGGCTCTGCCGCGTTTCGCCGCCGAGCGCGGCGTTGAGTTCTGGACACCGACCGAGGCTGTGCAGAAGCTGAAACCTGTTGCCGAACTGTCGGTCATGCATCCCATATCGTGGGCTGACGAAGCGCGCGACACCTCGGCATGGCTCGGCAATCAGCTCCAGCAGGAGGCGTTCAACAAGCTCTACAGTGTGGCCGAGCGCGTCCGTCTGGCTACCGACCGCAAGCTCCACGAAGACTGGCTGCGCCTTCAGGCTTCCGACCACTTCTACTATATGTCGACCAAACATATGGCCGACGGCGATGTCCACAGCCATTTCTCGCCCTATGACACCCCGTTCGACGCCTTTACGAATTATATGAACGTGCTGGCCGACTTCATTGTGCGCGTCGAAGAGCAGTATCCCCTTTCGATCGAGAACGAGGAACTCAACGCCCTGCTGACTACGATACGCAATCAGGAGCGCGAGATCGAGACCCTCAACAAAGAGGCGGCGTCGATGCGCCAGAACATCGAGCATCTCAACGAAGAGCACCGGCTCCGCGAACCTAAAAAGAAAGAAGCGGCCGAGGCTCCCGCCAAGCCTAAGAAAGCAGCGGCCGGAAAACCGGCTGCGAAGAAGGCTTCCGCAAAGAAGGCTCCCGCAAAGAAAGAAAAAGCAGAGAAGTAAAGAATATACTCAGAGATGCGCCCGCCCGCCTTGGGCGCATACAATGCCGGAGGAGTTCGTGACGAATTCCTCCGGCGTCGTTGATGGCGGGCCGGATAATGCGGGAAAGAGGGGGCGCGGGAGCGCGGCGGCGTAGCTTTGCCGGAAA
>DBGBEM010000212.1:0-5770 GCA_048477235.1 Muribaculaceae bacterium
TGCGTTACGTGGTACGTAATGCAAAATTAACAACTATATCTGACATTGCCAAATATTTCCTAAAGAAAATCAGCGACTTGATGAAGAAAATCACCAAATCGCTGTTGCGTTACGTGGATGGTCTGCTGATTTATGGTTTAACTGCTTACTTACTTTGTGCGGATATATCTTGTAGCGCAGGCCGGGGCCTACGCCGGAATTATCAGATAAGGAGGTCGCGGCTATCGGGTGACAGCCACAACGCGGCGCCCGCATACGTATATTCCGGGAGCCGTCGGAGTTCCGGGCAGCATTATGCCCGTCAGTGTATACCAGCGTCCGTCGGCGGGAGCGTCGGCGGCGGCTGAAATTATAGCTGTTGTCAGATCGTCGGGATTATCGACTTCAGAATCGCTGAAATATGAAGGGCCTGCGTATGGGATTGCAAGCGGACAGGTTCGTGTGTTGTTGCTCTTGTCGGTCTCGTCGCGCGAGCCGTCGTCGTTGACATGGATGAGGAAGTTAGTGCAGTTTCTGTCGGCCACCCAGTAATCGCGTCCGGCGGCACCGTTATTGACGGGAAAAAGTTTTTGCTGACCGGCGGCGAGAGGCTCGTATGACGGGCCGTCGTCGCACCACAGGAAGCCGTTCGAGCCTTGGCTGTAAGCCACGCCGTTCTGACGGAAGGCCACGCCGAGCTTCACTGCGGTAGCGGAGTTTTCGGTTCCGGCATTGACAACGCGCGCGGCGAAATAGACATGGTCGCCCTCATTGATTGTTCCTTTTCCGAACTCGGTTTTCGAGCCGGTGGTGTTCCAGACAAGGTCGAGCACCTGAAAATCTATGCCCGAAGTCGGCGTATAGCTTTTGTCGCCGAGATCAGGCATTACATTGAGGCGCTTCGTAACATCGGCCGAGCCGGAAGTCACCTCGCCGTAGCGGCTGTTCGGATCAAGCGCCGCACTGAGAGTCACACCGCCGGCCGGCAATGTCGACGTAAGCCGTAACACGGCGCTTCCGCGTCCGGGAAGACCGTCGCGGAAGGCGGGAAAAAATTTTGTCGTGGTCTCGGAGCCGTTATCGAGCGTCAGACTGACGGGAATATTGACATCAGAGGGGAAATCGGAGTCGGAAACGTTGTCGACGCGCACACTGAACACGATCTCGTCGGCATCAGTAATTGCGCCGGCCGCCCGTCCGGCGAGGCTCCACGACAAACCGGCGAGAGACAGACGGCACGATGACGGAATGTCGGCCGTTTCTCCGGCCTCAATATTGAGTGCCGTGAGCTCAAAACTGCCATAGCGGCCCGAAACGAGCTCGCCTCCGTCGAGATTAGTCAGCTGCTCAGCCCTGTCGACAGTCACTCCGTCGATAGTCGCGCTTCCGCGCGGATTCTCGAAATAGAAAGCGTAAGAGTTGCTGTCGGCAACGCCGTGGACGTTGATATTCGTCAGACGGAGATTGTCGATGCTGTGGCTGTTTGAAGTCCATGCTCCGACAAAGACTGCGTTGCCGCGCGAATCGTAGATGTCGAAGTTTTCGAAAACAGCGTTGGGGATACTATAGTTCTTCGAGGCCTCGATATGCAGAGCGCCTTCGTCGACCCCCCAGAAATCGCCGCTGACGCCGACATCACCTTTAACACAGGCGCAATGGACAATCGAGATATTGCTGAATACGATGCCCTCGCTGCCGAAAGCCTTGCCGCCGAAGTCGCTCACGAGGCGCACTCCGCTCTCAAGCCCGTCTTTGACGAGAATATTCTCGGCCCGGTGGCCTCCGCCTCCGAAGAATCCGAGCGACGAGGCGCGCCAGTTATGTTCGGCGGTGCAATTGGCGAACACATTGTTCGAGCAATAGCTCTCGGCGCTCCACGAAGCCATGTCGTCGTCGCCGTTGTTGCGGAAACTCGACTGCTCGACGCGACAGTCCGACGAATTGCAGAGGTTTATTCCGTCGGCATAGTTGTTGCGGAAACGGCAGTGGCTGAAACGCGCGCCTGAGGCACCTCCGAGCCAGCCGCCACACTCGAAATGCTCAACCCAGACGTTGGTGACACGTCCGGCTGTCGCGTTGAAGCACTTGCCGGGCGAGCTGTAGGTGCCGGGGCCGTGATCGGGTGAATTATAGCGCTGGTTCTGGTAAGACGACAGATAAAGATCGGCCACCTCGCCCGAAAAGCCGTTGAAACCGGCAGTGCCGCCTGTCCATCGCAGTTCGGTGAACCACATTCCGGCGCCGCGCAGACTTGCCGAACCGAGGTTCAGGCGCGCGGTCAGTTCGACAAGCGGAACGGCGATATAGACCGTGCGTCCCTGATTGGCGTTGATAAACGCCTGAAGGTCGCCGCCGTTGAAAACAACCCAGTCGCTCTGAGGCTCGACTTTACGGCAAAACTCCGTCTCGACAAAATCGACGGTAGCATCAGTGCCCTCTAGAAGACGCAGCGAGAATGTCTCGCCACGGGCTATGGCACGGCTCAGTCGCGTGTGGACTTCGTCGAAGCGCATTCTGGCAAACTCATCGGGGTTGACAGTGTGGATCGAATAAATCTCAGGTTTGTAGTCGCGGCGCCCGGGAATCTTGACGCAGTATTGCCATGAATGGTCGGCCGTCAGGGATAGTTCGCCGAGCTTGCTGTCGGCGACAAAAACGCCTACACGGGCTTTGCTGCCGGGAGCCACCGAGAACCGCAGAGTCAGACCGTCGGCATCGCCGCTGTCGCTGACCCAGCTGACATAATCACCGGGCTTTTCGAGAGTCAGCGCCCAGCTGTTCGACGCCTCGCTCTGGAGCAACGTCTGATTGTCGGAAGGCTGCAACATATTGCCGCTGTAGGAATTACAGCGGCCTTCCTCGGCCTCATAACGGGTGTAGGGGGCCTCGGTATAGCCGCGGCCGGCGCCCCATTGACTCATGTCGAAACTCTGACCTGAGGCAACGGGAGCGACAGCCGCCACTAATATAGAAATAACCAATTGCTTCATCGAAAGATGTTTATCGTTTGGCAAGATTTTCGCCGACAGGAGTGAGAATCACGGCCGCGCCGCCCCCGGGGGCAAGATGCAGTCTGAGAGTTTCGTCGGCGGTGACATTCCGGTCGGAAATAGCCACGGGATAGGGATTGGTCTTATAATCGGCCTTGACGCCGTCGGCAAAAACACGGGCAGTATAGGTGCGTCCAGGATCGAGGAAATCGAGCTTCACCTCCGAGTCGTGAGGGTTGGCGTTGGTAATCGAACCGAGATACCAGTTCTCGCCGTCGCGCTCTTTACGGGCCACGGTGACATACTCGCCTATCCGCGCCTCGGGGAACACTGTGCGCGCCCAGTTGGTCGGACAGCGTTTAAGGAACTCAAACTCGGGACGGCCGACATAGTTCTCGACCTTGTCGGACGACATCACGATCGGGCTGTAGATCACCACCGCCAGAGCCAGCTGCTTGGCTATGGTTGTCTGCGGACGCGTGCCCGGCTTGGCCGGATTATTGAAATTGAACGTTCCGGGGGTGAAATCCATCGGGCCGGCCAGACCGCGCGTGAACGGAAGCGTGCACGTGTGCTCGGGCGGATTTCCGCCGTCGGGCGACCATGCGTCATACTCCTGACCGCGCATATCCTCATGGGCCATTATGTTCGGATAAGTCCGGCGCCAACCGTTTGGCATAAGTCCCTCGTGGTTGCATATCATGATATGATACTTCGCGGCGGTCTCGATGACCTTGCGATAGTGGCGCACGCCATATTGGCTTCCGTGGAGCTCGCGGCCGTCGAGATAGTGGTTGACATATCCGGTCTTGACCATGTTCATTCCGAGTCGCTGATAGAGGGCGAAAGCGCTGTCGAGCTGCGACTCGTAGTTGCGGGCTCCGCCGGCGGTCTCGTTGTGGCCTATCAGATGCACGCCCTTGCTGCGGGCATACGCGGCGACCTCGGCGATGTCGAAATCGGGATAGGCTTCGGTAAACGAGAACTTGTCGCCGTTGGCGGTCCAGTCGCCGTCCCAGCCTTTGTTCCAGCCTTCGACGAGAACACCCGAATAGCCGTTTTCAGCGGCAAAGTCGATATATCGCTTGGCGTTCTCGGTCGTTGCGCCATGTTTGGGGCCCGACGACCATGTCCAGTCCTTCATGTGCATTCCCCACCAGATTCCGACATAGCGGCCAGGCTCGATCCACGACGTATCTTCGATCTTGCAGGGATCGGCAAGGTTGAGCGTCAGTCGCGACAGGGCGAGATCTCCGGGCGAGGCCGCCACGGTGACAGTGCGCCAGGGGGTAGCCAGCGGCAGCGCGGCGAACACCTTCTCGCCTGTCGACCAGGGAGTCAGACAGCTATGGAGGGTCGTCGTGGCCGAATCGGGACAGAGGTTCATCTCGGCGTAGTCGACGATATTCGACTCGTGGATCGACAGGTAGAGATTGTCGGTCACCTTCATCGTCAGCGGTGTCGACACTGTGTCGAGACGGCTCAGGGGCGACGGCTTGTAGAGATACTCATAGTATTCGGGCCCGGCGGGCTGTGCCCATGCCACGGCGTCTTCGCTGATCCGGAACTGGGAGTCTTCATTGAGAATCGTGACGGAATCGAGCGACGCCTGCCGCGGTATCTCGTAGCGGAATCCGAGACCGTCATCAAACAGCCTGAACACCAGCGAATAATTTTTCACATCCGACCCGTCTTCGGTCAGATCGACGCGCATCTCGTTATAGTGGTTGCGCACCTCCGACTCTTCGCCCCAGGGCTGGCTCCAGGTTTCGTCGAAAGCCGAATGGCTCACCGAGGCGAGCCGGGAGGCACGCCCGACGGCACCCTCGCGCATATCGATTGACACGTAGGAAGTGTCGACCACCGTCTGGCCGTCGGCGCGGAGGGTGTAGAACACACGTCCCGACGGCGTCACGCCGACACTGAGTCGCAGTCGCCCGTCGGGCGAGGTCGTCTCGGCCTTCGCCGGCGACGAACACCCCGGCACCGCTATCGAAGCAAGCGCCAGGCCTGCCGCCGGAATGGCGGCAAGGGCGAGGCATTTGATCAAGTTCTTTTTCATGGAAACTGACAATGGATTGATTCAGCATTATCAATAGCCGGTATTCTGCTTCAGATTACCGTTGTAACGTTCAATCTCAGTAAGAGGAATAGGCTGGGCATAGGCGCGTTCGCCGAGATATTCGGCGGTGCCATAGGTCGAAGTCGGATAAACCTTGACCTCGTTGGGCAGAATTTCCCAGCGACGCACGTCATACCACCACTGTCCTTCGGCGAACATTTCGGCCCAGCGCTCATACTTGATGACGTCGTGGCCGAGCACATCGGCGGAATTGCCGGCAGCGGCGCAGGTGGCGTCGGTCAGACTCTTGTAGTCGTAGGGCGACGGAGTCGACGGGTCGCAGCCGTAGGCACGGCGGTGAACCTTGTTGACATATTCGAGGGCGACAGCCGGTTTCGACCGGGCGACAGCCTCGGCATAGAGCAGATAGAGGTCGGCCAGACGGATTATCGGGTAGTTGGCGCCCGACGACATATTCAGGGCCGACTCTGGGCCGTCGAGGTTGGTGAACTTGCGCGGTGCGAAATAGAGGTGTTTGTCGAGGCCGAGAGTCGAGGCTTCGGTAAACGACAGGTCATACCATGTCTCCATTCCGCGCGAATCT
This sequence comes from Muribaculaceae bacterium, assembly GCA_048477235.1. GTDB lineage: Bacteria > Bacteroidota > Bacteroidia > Bacteroidales > Muribaculaceae > CAG-1031. Next base: position 5,636 of record DBGBEM010000212.1, read on the forward strand.
GTCAGAGTGTCGAAATAGGGCTGGGCGCAGCTGATGAAGAGGCGCGGGTCGCACTCCTTGTTGTCGCGTATCTGCTGCGAGCGGGCCACGAAATCGGCCGGCAGTGTCCAGGGGAAATTGTCGACAGTGGCAAAA
>DBGBEM010000213.1:0-7361 GCA_048477235.1 Muribaculaceae bacterium
GTCGGATCTCAGGCATCGCGGCCGCGACATCATAGCTCCCTGGGCCGGAAATGCCGCGACAGCCGCTTTCGAGTCAATCTTCGATTTTATTATCGCCCGCCAGAGCTAACGCCTGAGCAGCCGTAGCAGCCAGCTGAAGCTGACTGCCGGTTCAAAAAACGAGAGGAACAGGTTCCTCTCGTTAAATTTTAAATTTTAAATTTTTATTTGCTGGCTATCGTTGCGCCCGCGCGGGCCTGACGGTAGGCGTTGCGGAAGATGTCGCCCGACAGCTTGAAGCCTTCGGCGCGCGGACGGTCGTTGTCTTTCAGCGAATGTTTGAAGAGCCATTCGTAGCATTCCGGGCGATAGAAGAGGCGGGCAGGCTGGCCGTGGTTCATTCCGGGAATGCGGTCGTAGATGAGGCGCGGGGCGTCGCCGCCGGCAGCGGCTTTGATAGAGGCGACGACCTTGTCGCTCTGGCTGACCGATACGGCGCGGTCGGCGGTGCCGTGGACAATCCAGAGGGGCACGTCGGTAAGTCCAGAGAGGTCTTTGACCGATCCGCCGCCGCAGAAAGCCATCGCGGCTGCTATCTGGTCGGGGTAGGTAGCGGCGAGGTCGATGCTGCCGTAGCCGCCCAGGCTCATTCCTATTACATAAACGCGGTCGTAGTCGACGTTATGGTTGTCGGCGACATAGTCGAACACATTCATTATTTTTTCGGGATTCCAGGCTCCTCCGGGGTTCTGCGGGGCGATGACGTAGGCGTCGGGGCGAAGACCTTTCTCGATGGCGTCGATGGTGCCGTAGCGCTTTACGCGCGAGAGGTTGTTTCCGCAGAGGCTTGCGCCGTGAAGGAAGATGATGACAGGTTTGGCCTCGATTTCATCGTCGGGAGTGGCGTCGGGAGTATAGAGCCAGAAATTGTAGCCGCCTTTGACTTTGCCGATGTTCGAGGTGAGATTTCCGGCTGCGGCGGCGCTGAAGGCCATCGCTACAGTCATTATGCAGGCAAGCAGTTTCTTTATCATGATAATCGATATATTCGGTGTTAAAAAAATTCCGTCGGGCGCTTTTTTGCGGCCCAACGGGAGACAAAGTTACGAAAAACGGAGCGCCTGACCAACCGATTTAAACTGTAGTAAACAACAATTTGCCAAAATTAACATTATCAAAACCGCTTAATAAGTCGCTGAAATAGCGCTATATATCGTGTAGCTACATGGGTTTGCGGCCATCGGACAAGATCGATTTAACAGCGGTGATAAATATTCATTAACAATTAGGGCTGCACAGCCCCGCCGCGGTTGTGCAACGGTTTTTCCATAAAAAATGGTAACTTTGCAAAATGATGCGACTGACATTTCTCGGAACCGGAACGTCGACAGGCATACCTGTGCTGCGCTGCCACTGCGAGGCCTGCACGTCGGCCGACCCGCGCGATCGGCGCCGGCGCTGCGCCGCTTTTCTCGAGGCCGACGGGCGCAATATACTTATCGACAGCGGCCCCGACATACGCGCCCAGCTGCTCGGCATCGGCTCGCCCGACATCGATGCTGTTCTGATTACCCACACCCACTATGACCATCTCGGCGGCATCGACGACCTGCGCCCCTACACCTACGGGCGTCCGGGCGACGAGCCGCTCCCGGTCTATGCCCGCGCCGATGTCATCGGCGACCTCCGGGCGCGCATCCCATACGCTTTCGGGCCTCATCCCTATCCGGGCACGCCGCGTCTCGAGCTGCGCGAGGTCAAGGATGACCGAGTTTTCAGCGCGACGGGGCTTGAGACGGTTCCGCTGCCGGTGCTCCACGGCAAGCTCCACATTCTCGGCTACCGTATAGGCCCGCTGGCCTATATCACCGACGCAAGCTCGGTTCCGCAGTCGACGATCGAGCGGCTCGAAGGGGTCGACACACTCGTTGTCAACGCACTCAGGCGTGAGCCTCATTTCGCCCATTTCAGTGTCGACGATGCTCTGGCTCTTGTCGACGCAGTGAAGCCCCGGCGCACCTATCTGACCCATTTCGCCCACCATATCGGGCTCCACGCCGCGCTGGCCGCATCGCTGCCTCCGGGCGTCGCTCCGGCCTACGACGGTCTTTCGATAACAATCTGACCTTAAAAAATCCACCATGAAAAAACTTATCATCTCATTGCTTATGGCCACGGCGCTGACAGCCTCGGCCGACACCGACCTGAGCGCCCTGACCGATACGATCCGCCTGCCGCGCCCCGTCACCGGCGCCCATATCGAAAGCCGCCCCGGGCCGGCGATAAACCCGACTCCGAAGTCGGTGCGTTTCAGCGGCTCCACAGTCGATGTCGGGCGCGGATTCACCATAGCAAGCTGCCCCGTCGGGATTCCGCGCGCAATCCCCGTGGTGACCCAAGGCGGAATGCCGCTTTCTGTGACCATAACCGGAAAAGGCGCACCGGGAAGCTACAGCCTCAGAGCGACCCCTGAAAGAGTAACAGTCGAGGGAGCCGACGCCGACGGCGCGTTCTACGGCCTTCAGACCCTGCGCCAGCTCATCGACGGCAACCGCGTCGCCCTCGCCGAGATCACCGACGAACCCGTGTTGGCGCGCCGCGGCGTTGTCGAGGGGTTCTACGGCAATCCATGGAGCCACGCCAAGCGCATGTCGCTTATGGAATTCATGGGCGCCAACAAGCTCAACGCCTATCTCTACGGGCCCAAGGACGACCCCTACCACAGCTCTCCGAACTGGCGCAAGCCCTACCCCGAGGCTCAGGCCGCCGAACTCCGCGAGCTCGTCGACGCCGCCCGCCGCAACCATGTGCGTTTTATATGGGCTATCCATCCGGGGCGCGACATCCGCTGGGACAAGGCCGACTACGACAGCCTCGTCGGCAAGTTCTCGATGATGTATGACCTCGGAGTGCGCGACTTCGCCCTCTTCTTCGACGACATCGAGGGGGCGGGAGCCAACCCCGAGCGCCAGTCGGAGCTGCTTAACCGCCTGACGCGCGAGTTCGTGGCCCGGAAAGGGGATGTCGGCAGTCTGATAATGTGCCCCACCGACTATTCGGGCCTGTGGGCCAACCCTACCGAGCGCGGCTCGCTGGCATATTTCGGGCGCACTCTCGACAAGAGCATCGACGTTTTCTGGACCGGCGATTTCGTGTGCAGTGACCTGACCCCCAAGACCCTCGAGTTCGTCGACACGCGCATACGCCGCCCGGCTCTCTACTGGTGGAACTTCCCTGTGACCGACTATGCGCGCCATATCGTCATGCAGGGGCCGGTCTACGGTCTCGACCTGACTGTCGACGCCACGACGGCCGCAGGCATCGTCAGCAATCCCATGGAGCACGCCGAAGCCTCGAAAACGGCCATCTACTCTGTGGCCGACTATGCCTGGAATCCGGCAGCCTACAACGCTCTCGACAGCTGGGAGCGCGCACTGGCCGACATGATGCCCGAATGCGCCGACGCCTACCGCACCTTCGCCATCCACAGCTGCGACACTGAGACCGGCTACCGCCGCGACGAGTCGTGGAACCTGTCGATGAAGTCGGCCGACAGCCTGCGCGCCGAGATGGAGCGCCTGAAGGCGGCTCCGGCCACGATACGCCGCCTCGCCTCGAACCGCGCCCTCGTCGACGAGCTCGCCCCCTGGCTGACACAGGCCGAGGCGCTCGCCGCGCGCGTAATCGGCGCTCTCGACCTGATTGAGAAGGGCGGCTCGATGACCGATGCCGAATATGCCGAAGCCTATGCCGCACTGACAATGACTGAGGCCGAGCGCGAGGCCTACGCCGCCCACAAAGTCGGCACACTGCGCCTGCAGCCCTTCTACGAGGCTGCGATGCGCCATCTTGCCAGACGGCAGAGAAACTGACGTTTACACAGAACCATAACGTATTATCCCGGCGCCCCCGCGAGGGTGCCGGTTTATTTTTGCGTCGTTAAAACTCAATGATAATGGAAAACACACCCCGACAGCGGCGCCTCCGAACATGGCATTTTGTGGCAGCCACGGCTCTCCTTGCCGTCGGAGCCGGGCTGCTTATCGCCGGATTCTGCGTCGAACCTCCCGGCGAGATCCATTCGTCGGTTCTCATAGCTTTCGGCGAGATTCTGACCTTTGTAGGCTCGATTTTCGGATTCAGCTATAACTTCCGACTCCGACAGTAACTCTTAAACCTTTAAATTCAATCGAATATGAGAAAAATCACAGAAATCATCGTCCATTGCACAGCAACACCCGCCGGATTGCCGGTGACCGTAGAACAGATCGACGCCTACCACCGCTCGCTCGGCTGGGCCGGAATAGGCTATCATTACCTCATCGACCTCAAGGGACAGATCCACAAAGGGCGCGACATCCGCCGTCCGGGCGCCCACTGCCGCGGTCATAACGCCCATTCGATCGGAGTGGCCTACGTAGGCGGTCTTTCGCCCGACGGCCGTCAGGCCTGCGACACGCGCACCGATGCCCAGCGCCTGGCGATGGCGGCGCTGCTGAAACGTCTCCACAAAGAGTTTCCCGGCTCGACGATCTTCGGCCACCGCGATTTCGCCGCCAAGGCGTGCCCCTGCTTCGACGCACGCGAGGAATACCGCTTTATCGACAACTTCGTAACTCTCGCCGAATGATGCGTTTTGCCGCAGCATTGATTCTGCTGCTCGGAGCCGCAGGCTGTGCGGCTCCGCGGCAGACGGCCGTAGAGACGACCGATTCGGCGGCTACGGAGGTCAGAACCGTCCGCGACTCTGTCAGCCGCTCGGTAGAGCTGCGCTTCGACACGGTTGAAATGACCGTTGTGCGCCGCGACTCGACAATAGTGTGGCTGCGCGGCAGCGGCGCCTCGATAGGGGCGCGCCGAACCGAGGTCAGCGCCGACTCGGCGACGGTATCGGTGGCCCGCAACAGCGAGGCTGTCGCTCATAGCGAGTCGCCGCGGCCGCTGATTTCGACCGGAACGGCCGCGCTGATAATAGCGGCGCTCCTTCTCTTTCTGATAGCAAGGCGCAAATAGGCCCTATAGGGCTTATATGGCCTATAAGCGCAGCGTCCCACCCTCACGGGCGGGACGCTTGCGTTATATATGTCGTTTGTCCTTGTATCTCTTTGACGCTGCGAAAGCGCCCCCGGTTACAACGGATAAAATTTTTTATCTTTATTTAACGAAAATTTCCTACCTTTACGGCCTGATAACTCGCTCGTTTTGTCTGAGAATGATTCGGTTTCTGCTCATATTAGCCACAGCTCTTCTGCTCGCGGGATGTCGGCCTGACGACGGCTTCGATCCGTTGCTGTCGACCTCGACAGCCGAGCTGTCGGCGCGTGCCGACTCACTACTGCGTTCGGGCAAGTTCTCCGACGCCGATTCGGCCATGCTCTGCAACGGCGTCGTCATAAGCCGCTACGACGAAGGGGCCTATTCGCGCTCTGAGGTGCGCGACATCATCCGCTCGATGATCTCACAGGGTTATCTCTTCATGAACCACTACACCGACTACGGCGGAGCCTTCAATATGTTCAGTCTGGCCGAAAGAGTCATTGACCGATATCCCGAGAATTCCGACCTGCGCGGATATGTCTATACCAACATGGGGGCGCTGACGCAGCTCGGTGACCTGCTCAACAATCCGGCCCTTGCAGGCCATGGCTCGCGCTATCTCGACCGCGCCTTCGACTTCTGTCTTGAAGACAGCCTCTGGCGCGTCGGCTCGGTTGTCATGTTCAACCTTTCGGAACTCCATTTCGAGAACGGCGACCCGCAGCGTTTTCTCCCCTACGGACGCAGGTGGTTCGCCGCCAGGCCTCCGTCCGATGCCATGACGCGCAGTGTGGGCCATATAGTCAGAGGCATCGACGCCTATTGCCGTCGCGACTGGCCGGTGGCCCTGAGAGAGTTCCGCTCGATGCGCGAAGCCGGCGACGTCGACAGCGTGACAGCTGTCGGAATCCAGTGTAAAGGAGCCTACTATGAGGCGATGACCTGTGAGGCGATGGGCGACCGTGAGCGCGCCTCGGCTATTCTCGACAGCCTATGCGCCCGGGTCGAGACTATTGACTATCCTCAGGCCTCGATATGGCTCCACAAGCTTCTCGGACACTTCTACAACCGCCGGGGCATGACCTCGCGCGCCGAACACCATGAGCTGGCCTATTATCGTGCGATTGCCAGCATAAACGCCTCTAAAGATGTCCATTCGATGGACATTATGCGTGTGCGCCTCGGAATACGCGAGCTTCACGATAAAAACGCCATTGTCGTGCGCCACGACCGTGTGTGGCGCACGGTGCTCATTGCCGGAGCTGTCATAGCCCTGCTGCTGAGTCTGTTTCTGGCCTACGCTCTGCTTATGTCGCGCCGCAGCAACCGCCGAATAATGTCGCTCTACAAGCGCAACCGCGAGATTCTTGCCGAAATGAAACGCCGCGAGGCCGAAGAGGCTGCCGCCGCCGAGGCCGCCATCGCCGAAACTCCCAAAGCGGAGAAATACGGCGGAAGCGGAATGGACAACGCCACGGCCGATATTCTCGTCCACCGCATACGCCGCGTGCTCGCCGATCCGCAGTATTACCTGTCGTCGGATTTCTCGCTGCGTCAGCTCGCCCAGCTTGTCGGCTCGAACACGGCATACGTCAGTCAGGCCATCAACACGTCAACCGGCCGCTCGTTCAAGGAGCTGCTCGGCGTTAAGCGTGTGGCCGAGGCATGCCGTCTGCTGACAGAGGGGAACGCCGACATGACAGTCGAGACAGTGGCCAACGCCGTCGGTTTCAAGAGCCGCACAGCCTTCGCCGCTGTCTTCAAACAGATAACCGGACTGACTCCTACCGAGTTCCGCAATGCGGCGCGCAAGGCCGGTCATGAGCCTGACGGACGTGATTTATAAATTCAGACATCTATCTGAGGTAGACAGACACCATTTTTGACAGATTTCTATATTTTTGTCGTGTAATCATTTTAAGCACGACGTGATTGTAGAAATACTGTGAATATTACTGACACACCGAAAGAGGCAGCCAAGCTGTCTCTTTCGTTTTTTAACGCATTATCCCGCCGCGAAGGCGGGGCGACGATATTAGCTTTGCAGTGTCAATTTTAAAACTAAAAGCTAATGGAAACAGAAAAGAATGTAACTGATGTAACTGATGTGGCTGATGTGGAGAGGATCGTCACAGTGGCCGACGCCGAGCTTGAAGAGCGCCTCGCCGCCGCCCGCGAAGAGGGGCGCATAGCCGGCCGCAACGAACTCCTTGCCGAACAGCTGCGCGCTCCCTCGCTCTGGGAGATCGCCACCGATGACTCCGTCGGGGCTCCTGCCGACGACGACACCGAAATTCTCAAGACAATCCGTCCCTGCGTGTGGGACTGAATGGATGGATTTAAAA
>DBGBEM010000214.1:0-2614 GCA_048477235.1 Muribaculaceae bacterium
GCTCTGAGAAGTCGGGAAAGCTCCGGCCACAGCGGCAACTCCGACCGACGAGACGTCGAGCGTGGTGCGCACGACAGGCACAAAGTTGGGATAAACACAGATTGCAGCCACCGGAGGCAGATCGCCGTAGTCTTCTTCAAAAGAGTTTACGCGCTCGGTGAACTTCGCCACGCTCTGCTGCGAGTCGGTTGTCTTCAGCGTCGTGAGGTCGATCGAGTTGAAAATCTTCTTGTAGACATCGGCATTGCGGTTTTCCTCGAGATGATCGGCGAGGATTGCAGCAACGGCGTCGGCCACGACGGCATCGTCGGTTATGACGTTGCTGGCGGCAATAGTATCGGTATATTTGTCTGCCATAATTATATGATATTTACTTGTTTAGCTTTGGATTAAGGCGGTGACGCAAGGCGTCGCGCCGCGATTTTTTCTCGAAATTGGCCTCGACAGCTTCAGTGAGATCTATTCCCTCCTGATTGGCGATAGCCACGACAACCCATAGCAGATCGGCCAGCTCGTCGGCCAGAAGGTCGGCACTCTCGCCCGGCTTGAAGCTCTGGTCGCCATGCTTGCGGGCCATTATGCGCGCGACCTCGCCGGTCTCTTCGGCGAGGATGGCCGTGTTCGTCAACGGCGAGAAATAGCGAACTCCTGTTGTCGTTATCCAGCCGTCGACTGCTTTCTGGAGGCCGCGCAGCGTTATGTCGGGTTTCACTTCCATTGGTCTGAATCTATAACAATCGTAACAGGGCCGTCGTTTACAAGAGCCACCTTCATGTCGGCTCCGAACCGGCCACGGGCCACAAGGCGCCCCGTCAGACGTTCGAGTTCAGCGCAATAAAGCTCGTAGAGCGGCTCAGCCTCTTCGCGCGGAGCCGCCTCGATATAGCTCGGACGGTTGCCGCGCAGTGTCTGGGCCAGAAGAGTGAACTGACTGACGGCAAGCACAGAACCGCCGACATCGACGAGACTGCGGTTCATGACGCCCGACTCATCGGCGAAAATGCGCAACGACGCTGTTTTCGCCGCCAGACGCCGGGCGGCGTCGGCACTGTCGCCACGGCGCACACCGACGAGCACCATCAGCCCCGGCCCGTCGACACGGCCGACACAATCGCCGCCGACACTTACACTCGCCGCGCTTACCCTCTGAATAACGATACGCATCTTTACGGTCTCTTAATAACTTTCCGACAAAGTAACGAAAAAAACGCCGTTTCAGCAAGTAACAGCTAATATTATATGAGTTATAAATTTTATAAGATTTCTAAAATATCGGCAACAACTGACTTTAGTTTTTTCGCTATCTTTGCGGCAAAATTAGATAACCATGAATCTCGAAATATCTCACTCTGTCGGAAAACGCGGCCGCAAGCTGTGGGTGTCGTCGCGCGACTATTTTTTCATTATTCTCGGAACACTGCTCTATTCGGTGTCGTTCTGCGGTTTCATTCTGCCTAACAAGGTGGTTATCGGAGGCGTGACCGGTCTGGGCACTCTCGTCTATTTCATCACAGGAATCCCTGTGGCCATCTCGCAGTATGCCATAAACCTCGTTCTTCTGGCGGTGGCTTTCAAGGTTGTCGGCAAGCAGTTCGTTTTGCGCACGCTCTTCGGCGCGACCTGCCTGAGTCTGTTCATAGGTCTTCTTCAACCGATAATGATGGCGAGATTTCCCGAAGGATTCGTTCCGGGCCAGCCTTTCATGAGCATCACGATAGCGGGCATAATCTCGGGCTTCTCTCTGGGAATGATTTTCATACATAACGGATCGACCGGAGGCACCGATATCGTAGCCACGATAGTATCGCGGAAGACGACGCTCTCGATAGGGCGAACAATGCTGTATGTCGATTGCTGTATAATCTCGTCGAGCTACCTCATTTTCCATTCAATCGACACTGTCGTCTACGGTCTGATTATTCTTTTCCTGACTACATTCACCTGCGACCAGATGATCAATTCCAACCGTCAGGCTGTCCAGTTCTTCATTATCTCGAACCACTGGATACGCATAGCCGACGCCATCAATCTCAATGTGCGCCGCGGATGCACCGTTATCGACGGTCAGGGATGGTATAGCAAACATGATGTCAAGATGCTCGTTGTTGTGGCGCGACGTCTCGAATCGGTGACGATTTTCAGAATCATCAAGAGTATCGACCCTCATGCTTTCATAACGCAGAGTCTCGTCACCAACGCCTACGGCCAGGGCTTCGACGAGCTCAAGCTGAAGCCCAAGAAACCTGAGAGCACCGAGGAACAGCAGAGCTGAATTCCAATTGTCAACAATATGTTGAAAAGTTGTTGATTCCGATTCAATAACTTTCAAAAACTTTATTTGCAAAACTCCGGCAGGGTTTTGTATAATCTGCCTGTATGCCTTTTCCAAAAAAAGTTAGCAAAAGTTTTCAGTGGCTTTTCAACAGGGTTTTCAACCGAATCTGTGTGGCAGTGACGAAAAAAGTTGTTAACTTTGCGCTCTATTAACAGAATGTTGATAACCTGTGCAATCGTCTGAAAGGCAACTTTCAACGATGTTGATAACTTTCAGAAGACTGTTATCTTCGTTCCATAACTCTGAAAAGCAAGATTTCGGCCGAAAAGTTATCATCGT
>DBGBEM010000215.1:0-2137 GCA_048477235.1 Muribaculaceae bacterium
TGCCCGATATGCTCACCGCGAACGCGGGCTTGAATCGGCTGTGGCCTTCCGGCCTGCAATCATCATTCTGATATATCAACAGCTCCCGCCCCCGAAAAGTTCAGCCCCCAAGCATTTAAACGCTTGCAATTTCCGTCGAAAAAGTTATCTTTGCGAATATAATCATCATAGCTATCTTAGCTAATTTAGCTATCTTAAACCGTTCAGCAATGAAAACGCCCGATTTTGCGAAGCCGAAAACTTCCTATCGCAAGCTATATCTCTTTCTCAAGGCCGAAGCCATCTACGATATGACTTATTTCTTTCTTCAGCAGAGAATAGCCAAAACCGATCGGACTTACGACCAGATGCTTCAAGCTGCGCGTTCGGGCAAACAGAATATTGCAGAAGGAAGATCTGACGCAGCATCGTCTGCCGAAATCGAGATCAGGCTTTTCGGCGTAGCCCGCGGAAGTCTTCACGAATTACTAAACGACTACGAAGATTATATGCGCACCCGCAACGTCTCATTCTGGACAATAGGGAACGAACGATTCGACCGCTTACTGCAATTTTGCCGTAGCCACAATGCCACCAAAGACTATACCGCTCTCATTCCCAAGCTAAACGATGAGGAATATTGTAATCTGATGCTCACTCTGATTCATCAGACCATCGCAATGCTCAACAAAATGATCGATAATATCAAAGAGGATTTCGTTCGCAACGGCGGCATAAAGGAACAGATGTTCCGCGCCCGCACAAGCTACCGCGGCAAATAGGCAAAGCTATTGGAGGGTTGGGCGAGATTCGTTAACTTTGCGAAAAAGTTACCATGATATGAGCAAGATGCGATGCCCTTCGTGCGGCCGTAAGGTCGACAATTCCGACAATTTCTGCCGCAACTGCGGCACTCCGCTCCACCAGAGAGGAATCCCTACCATCGGCGACAACGGATATTACGACGACGGGCCTGAAGAACCGCGCCGCAACTACGGGCCGCGCATCGCCGCTATTGTAATTGTTTTACTGGCCATCATTGGCGGATCGGCATGGTGGTGGATCGACTCGACCAACCGCGAGCAGGCGGCCGAAGAGCTTCGCCGCCAGCAGGCTCTCGACTCCATCGAAGCCGCCGAAGCCGCACAGGCAGCCCGCGACGCCGCGCGCGACGATTCGCTGCGCCGCGACTCACTCGCCCGCACGGCCCTGACTCCAGATCTGGCTCTTTTCGAACTTCGCGGAGCTGTGGAGTCGGTCGTCAGCCGCCTCTCGGCCGACGACAACCGTGTGCCCTATCTGCGCAGGCTTTTCAACGGACGCACAATCATATTCGACAACAGCGGGCGATGGGTGAACCGCGACCTGAATTTCGGTTCTTTCGACGAACCGCTGATGGCTGATGTCACTTCTGACAGCGGCAACCGCGTCAATTCCATCAAGCTCGGCGACAACTCCTACAGTGTGTTCTTCACCGGCGACTATCCCCCGCGCGTCAGCTTTCTCGGCGCCGGCACAAACGGAGCCGACGATATAGCGATGGCTAACGGGAATGCCTCGGGGGTTGCCGTCACGCGCGCGGCCGGCGACAACGAAAGGAAATGTGCCGTGAAAATCTCTTACGCTGCCTTCGACGAACGCGGAAACTGGACTCACCGCGTCATGACGATAGGCACCGACGCCAACGATGCTGTCAAGATTTCAGAGACGCGGACAATCAATTACCGCTGAACAGTCAAAGGCGCCTGCGCCGCAGTTTGCCCGAAGCTGTAAATTCCATGCCGGAATCCACGACAATATCTTTCGGGACGGCATGGCGCGGAAGCAGACGACGGCAAATAGAGTCGACCGCTGAGCGGTCAACATCGCGATCAACAACCATCACTACTTCTTCGCCCCACAATTCCGACGGACGCGAGGTCAGATAGAAACGCGCGTCTGAAACCGCCGCCATCCCCCCGGCGATCAGCCTTTCCATCTCTTCGGGCGCAACTTTCAGTCCGCCGGTAATGATTACATTGTCGGCGCGTCCGAGCCAGCGGAACCGTCCGTCGCCGCGCAACTCGACAATATCGTTGGTGACCATGCCGTCGACAACAAGACAGCCGCGCTCGTCAGTAGCCGTCCTGACGCCGGGCATAGGGGTAAACCACTGTCC
>DBGBEM010000216.1:0-6045 GCA_048477235.1 Muribaculaceae bacterium
GTATTTGACTGAGCTTGAACCGCTGTTTAAAACAAGAATCTTCATGATCGATAAGGTTAATTGTCAGGCTTTGGCGGCTTCTTTGGCGCCGATAGCCTGATTGCAGGTTATGATGACTGTTTTGTAGATGTCTTCGGGGAAGCAGCCGCGCGAAAGATCGTTGACGGGAGCGGCGAGACCCTGAAGCACGGGGCCTACGGCCTGCACTCCGCCGAGACGCTGCACGAGCTTATAGGCGATATTGCCGACTTCGAGACTCGGGAACACCAGAACATTGGCGCGTCCGTTGAGATTCGACTGAGGCGCCTTGTGGTTGGCCACGTCGGGAACGATGGCGGCATCGGCCTGCAGTTCGCCGTCGAGAATGAGCGACGGATCGAGTTCGTGGGCCAGTTCGGTGGCGCGGATAACCTTGTCGATACGCTCGCCTGAGGCGCTCCCTTTCGTCGAATAGCTCAGGAGGGCGACCTTCGGATTGATTCCGGCTATATCGCGGGCTGTCTTTGCCGACGCCAGAGCAATCTGGGCCAGTTCTTCGGCTGTAGGATCGGGAACAACGGCGCAGTCGGCGAAAATCAGCAGTCCGTCGGTGCCGAATTTCTTATCGGGCGGAAGCACCATCACGAACGCGCCGCTGACAACAGAGATTCCGGGGGCTGTCTTGATAACCTGAAAAGCGGCACGGAGCACGTTGCCGGTCGTGTTCATCGCGCCGGCCACCATGCCGTCGGCATCGCCTGCCTTTATCATCAGACAGCCCAGATAGAGAGCGTTGGCAGCGGTGAGACGCGACTGTTCGGGCGTCATGCCTTTCTTTTTTCGCAGCTCGTAGAGCAGCGGGGCATATCTGTCGATAACCTCTTCGCCGGAGGGGTCGACAATGTTGGCGTTGGCGATATTGGGGAGATGCATTTCGTCAGCGAGGTCGTGGATAGTGGCGGGATCGCCTATGAGAGTGACATCGGCGATGCCGTCTGCGATAATGCGATCGGCAGCCGTCAGAGTGCGCGGCTCGTATCCTTCGGCGAGCACAATGCGCTGGCGCGACGCTACAGCACGCGCCTTAAGTCGGTCAAAAAGGCCCATAGCTTTGAAAATTTAGATTGGCATTGTTAATTCGTTGCGCAAAATTACTCATTTCCGCCCAAAGTTGCGCCAAAATCGCTAACTTTGCAGGCAGAAACTTAGAAACCCAGGCGGCGAGTGTTTAATTTTCTGAACAAAAAGCCCTATCGTATCGGCGTTGCTTTCAGCGGAGGCGGCGCCAGAGGCTTCGCCCACGCCGGCGCAATGAAAGCTCTGACAGAACTGGGCATAAAGCCCGACATCGTCGCAGGCGTCAGCGCCGGCTCGGTTGTGGCCGTCCTGACCGCCGGAGGAATGGCGCCCGAGAAAATCGTCGAGCTTTTCGCCGGGCTGAAATTTTCAGACCTGACGAGCCTCTGCGTTCCTAAAAACGGTTTTTTCGAGATGGACGGATTCAAGCGCCTGATTGCCGCCCATGTCCCGGCGAAGCGACTCGAAGACCTTCCGCTGAAGACAGTTGTCTGCGCCACCGACATCGACAACGGCTGCCCCCACGCCTTCGAAACGGGCGACATTGCCGAAGTTGTCGCCGCCTCATGCTCGATACCTATAATATTCAAGCCCGCGAAGATCGACGGAATCAGATATATCGACGGCGGAGTGCTCCACAATCTTCCCGCATGGGCTATCCGCGAGCGCTGCAAATATCTGATAGGGCTGAATTGCAGCCCGCTGCCGAAACGGCGCTATAAAGACACGTTGCTCGACATGGCCCACGCCAGTTACAATATGGCCGTCAAGTCGAACATCAATCAGGATCTGGCCCTCTGCGACATTGCCATCGACATGGCTCAGGTCGCCGATTATAAAGTTTTCAATCTTAAGGAAATCACCAAAGTGTTCCGTCAGGGCTACAACGCCGCAATGTCGACGATGATGGCCGCAGGCTTCGCGCCGCACAAGGGTGGCGACATTTCCTCACCGACCGCATCATCCAAGAAATGAAACCGATAATCTATCAGCTTCTGCCACGCCTGTTCACCAACGCGAACACCGCCAATATTCCCGGCGGCGACATAGATCAGAACGGTTCGGGCAAATTCAACGACATCGACGACAAAATCATCGCCTCGTTAAAAGACCTCGGAATAACCCATATATGGCTGACCGGCATCATTGAGCACGCGACGGCAACCGACTACAGCGCCCACGGCATCGTGCCCGACAATCCCCGCATCGTCAAGGGAAAAGCCGGTTCGCCCTACGCCATAAAAGACTACTACGACGTCGACCCCGATCTGGCCGTCGACATCGACCGCCGCATGGAGGAATTCGACGCCCTCTGCGACCGGATCCATGCCGCCGGGCTGAAAGTTATCATCGACTTTGTGCCGAACCACGTTGCCCGGCAATACCACAGCGACCGGCTACCCGCCGGAGCCGAAAACCTCGGCTCACGCGACAACAGCGACCTTTTCTTCGGCCGCGACAACAACTTCTACTATATACCGCGGCAGCTGTTCTCGCCCAATATCGACCTCGGCGAAGGAGCGGGAGCCTACGTCGAATTCCCGGCCAAAGCATCGGGCAACGACTGCTTCAACGCCTTCCCGGGACCCAACGACTGGTATGAGACCGTAAAACTCAACTACGGCGTCGACTACGGCAACGGCTCGCGCCACTTCGACCCCATCCCCGACACCTGGATGAAGATGCTGGCCATAATGCGTTTCTGGGCCGCCCGGAAAATCGACGGGCTTCGCTGCGACATGGCCTTCATGGTTCCGCGCGAGTTCTGGATGTGGGCCATTCCCCAGGTGAAAGCCATCAATCCCGGACTGATATTCATAGCCGAAATCTACGACGTAGCCCTATACCGCGACTTCATCGCCAACCTCGGCTTCGACTATCTCTACGATAAAGTCAACCTCTACGACACCCTGCGCGGAATAATGTGCAGCAACGTCAGCGCCGCACGCCTGACAAGCGCCTGGCAGACCGTCGACGGAATCCAGGCCCACATGCTCAACTTCCTCGAGAACCACGACGAACAGCGCTTCGGTTCGCCGCAGTATGCCGGCAATCCGGCTCTGGTGCTCCCATCGCTCGTCGCCTCGTCGATGATGTCGACAGGCCCCATGATGATCTACATGGGTCAGGAACTCGGCGAGCAGGCCCTCGAAAGCGAAGGATTCAGCGGAGCCGACGGACGCACTACCATCTTCGACTACTGGAGTCTGTCGACACTGCGCCGCTGGCTCGCCGACGTCGGGGGGCAGACCTCGCTGACCGCGCGCGAGCAGTGGCTGCGCCGCCTCTATCGGACGGTTCTGCGCGCCTGCAACGACGAAGCCGCCCTGCGCGAAGGCGCCTTCTTCGACCTCATGTATGTCAACTACGACAACCCAACAGTCAATCCCCACCGCCATTACCTGTTCCTGCGCTGTCAGGGACGCGAAGTGATCGTCGCAGCCCTGAACTTCGGGGCCGAAAAGGCATCCATGAGCATCAACATCCCGCAGCACGCCCTCGACATCCTCGGAATCCAGGCCGTCGTCAACGCCCGCGCTACTGATCTTCTCAGCGGCGCTTCCGGAGTAAAGACCTTCAGCTCGAAAGTGCCTTTCGAGACCGAAGTCGAGCCGTTCGGAGCCGTGGTGTGGAAACTGACAACGCGCCGCCGCCCCGCCACGCGCGCCACCGACAACCTGAAAAACCAAAACAAACAATAACCCAATCTTATCAACGCCCAACAATATGTCAAACAATCCCATCCTTTCACCCTACAAGGTATTTGCAGGCACTAACTCAGAGTATATGGCCAAGGAAATCTGCGAGAACCTCGGCGTAGAACTCGGTAAGATGAACATCCAGCACTTCGCCGACGGCGAATTCGAGGTTTCGTTCGAAGAATCGATCCGTGGCCGCGACGTCTATCTCGTCCAGTCGACCTTCGCCAACTCCGACAACCTTATGGAACTCCTTCTGATGATCGACGCAGCCCGCCGCGCAAGCGCCCGCACCGTCATCGCCGTAATGCCCTATTTCGGATGGGCCCGTCAGGACCGCAAAGACAAACCGCGCGTTTCGATCGCCGCCAAGCTCGTCGCCAACCTTCTGAGCGTGGCCGGAGTCGACCGCCTCATCACCATGGATCTCCACGCCGACCAGATTCAGGGCTTCTTCGATGTTCCCGTAGACCACCTCTACGCCTCGAACGTCTTCATCCCCTATATCCAGAACCTCAACCTCCCCGACCTCGTCATCGCCACCCCCGACGTCGGCGGCGCAAAGCGTTCGAACTCCTACGCCAAATATCTCAACGTACCTCTTGTTCTCTGCCACAAACAGCGCGCCAAAGCCAACGTTGTCGAGAAGATGACCGTCATCGGCGACGTCAAGGACAAGAACGTAATCCTCATCGACGACATGGTCGACACAGCCGGCACAATCACCAAAGCCGCCGACCTCATGATGGAGAACGGCGCCAAGAGCGTGCGTGCCCTCTGCAGCCACGCCGTCATGAGCGACCCCGCCACCCAGCGCGTTCTCGACAGTTCGCTGACCGAGATCATCTTCACCAACTCGATCCCCTACCACCGCGAGAATCCGAAAGCCACAATCCTCTCGGTTGCTCCGCTCTTTGCCGACACTATCCGTCGTGTCCACCAGTGCGAGTCGATTTCATCGCAATATCTCATCAAATAAATATTCACGACCTATCTACACCATGTTCAAACAATTAGCAATGGCAACGACAATGATTGCCACAGCCCTCGGCGCAACGGCAGCTGAGAACGCCCCCTTGATCGACAAGCCGGCCTTCACAGCTCCCGCCGACGGAATCTTCAACATCGAGGCTCTGGAGGCCCTCGGCCGCGTCAGCGACCCGCAGATATCGCCCGACGGCTCGAAAGTGCTCTACGGGGTTTCTTACGAGAGCGTCGAGCAGAACAAGAGCAACAACGACCTCTACCTCATCGACCTCAAGGAAGCAGGCCGGTCGGTCCGCCTCACCCGCACTCCCGCCAGCGAAAGCAATGCCCGCTGGATCGACGGCGGACGCCGCATCGCCTTCATCTATCCCGACGAAAACAAGGTCGGCCAGCTCTGGGTCATGGATGCCGACGGCCAGAACCGCGTTCAGGTGAGCCATATCGAGAAAGGAATCTCGGGCTTCGTTTTCAGCCCCAACTCTAAGCGCGTTGTCATGGTCAGCAATGTCAAATACGGCCGAACGGCCGCCGACGCCTATCCCGACCTGCCTCAGGCAACGGGCCGCATCATCGACGACCTTATGTATAAACACTGGGACGAATGGGTCACCGAAGTGCCCCACCCCTTCCTCGCCGACTTCACCGGCAGCGAGGTCGTCAACATCGTCGACATAATGAAAGACGAGCCTTACGAATCGCCCATGAAGCCCTTCGGCGGAGTGGAGTCGTTCGCATGGTCGCCCGACAGCGAGAGCCTCGTCTACACCTCGCGCAAGAAAACCGGCAAGGAGTATGCCGTGTCGACAAACTCCGACCTCTACCTCTACAACATCGCCGCCCGGACAACGCGCAACCTGACCGAAGGCATGATGGGTTACGACACCAATCCAGCCTTCTCTCCCGACGGAAAATCGCTGGCGTGGCTGTCGATGGAACACGACGGTTATGAGAGCGACAAGAACCGGATTTTCATGATGGATCTTGCCTCAGGCACCCGCACCGACCTCACCGCCGACTGGGACTACACCGCCGACGCCATCGCCTGGAACCCCGACGGACGCTCGATCTACTTCCTCGCCCCGAAAGACGGCCTGACCCCCATCTTCTCGATCAACGTGAAGAGCCACGAGGTCAAGACAATCAACGACGACTTCTGCGACTATGCCTCGCTGGCCCCCGTCGGCAAGAGCGTCGTTGCCCTTCGCCACTGGATGATGGCACCCAACGAAATCTTCGTCGTCAACGACAAGCGCGTCTATCAGCTGACCGACGTCAACACCCAGCTGCTGTCGTCGCTGAAGAT
>DBGBEM010000217.1:0-2001 GCA_048477235.1 Muribaculaceae bacterium
CTTTAAATACTTTTCGGTTGGATATTTGTTTGGATTTATTAACTTTGCGGATGTATAAACTTTAAATCTATCACATACTCATGAAAAAATCTATTTTTGCAGTTATTTTATCGCTTATATCGGTTTCGTCGGCATCAGCTATCGGGCCGGATGTCTTCAACCATATCGGATTTGGTGCCAGCGTTGGCCTGACCGGCATAAGCATCGAGGCTGCCACTCCGATCACACGCTTCGTGCAGATGCGCGCGGGAGTGTCGATAATGCCCGGCATTAAGTTCGGCGTTCATGATATCGATGTCAACTATACGTCGCCCTTAAACACTCAGGAGTCGACGACCGTTGATCTCGACGGCAATCTGAAACGTGTTCAGGGACAGGTTATTTTCAATGTCTACCCCATACCGATGAAGTCGCTGTATGTTGCTGTGGGTGCATATTTCGGCGGCTCGACGATTGTCGACATCAAGGGGAGCAGTCCTGCTCTTGCTGGCATGAACGGAGCCGAAGTGGAAATCGGTGATTATACTCTTCCGGTTGACAATGAAGGCAATGTCAACGGCGGCATCAAGGTTAATGGCTTCCGTCCGTATTTCGGCTTAGGCTGGGGACGGGCAGTGCCGGGAAAACTGGTGAATTTCGAAGTGGAACTCGGCGTACAGATACATGGAACGCCGAAACTTTATACTGATTCCGGGGAAATCGGCGTAAGCACTGATTTCGGCGACGACACTTTCCAGAAGATCATGGATAAGGTCAAAGTCTATCCGAACCTCGCGTTCAGAGTTAATTTCCGCGCTTATTAAACTATTTTTCTATGAAAAGAATTCTGATTGCCGGCTTTATGGGCGCCGTGGCCGTCACGGCTTCGGCTCAGGTCCCGGCTGACCTTACGGTGAAGATTCCCGACTGGAAGCAGGTCGCTTTTTCGCACGCGGAGGACGCGCGGGTGTATAAGACGGCGTCAAGTGCGGCCCCGTTCTGCGTTTATAATCCCAAATCGTTCGACGGCGAGGGGAGCCCGACGAAGGTTGCCTATTGGGGAAAAGCCGCCAAGGGGCTGCGTGAGCTGCGTTTCAGCGGTTCTACTCCTGTCGTTGGCAAGACGGCTGGATGGCTTAATCTTTATCGGGTAGGGCCTAAGCACAGCGACGGATGGGTTATGGCTAATGTGGTCAATGTGGCCGACAAGGTTGATATTACCTCTCAGCTTATCGCCGAGGAGCCGGGCCTGAAAGATTTCTACGGACTGACGGTGTTTATGCTGTATCACGCCGACGAGCAGACTGCCGACATTTTCTTCGGGCGCCTTGACAACGGCATGCTGGGATTTCCTTATGCCGTAGAGTCGGTGACTTTCAGCGACTCGGAGGATGGAAAATGCTCGCTCGGGGAGAATGATGATTATGTCTATATTAATCTGACTCCGGCGCAGAAAGGGCTCGGAGGCGCTCCGGTTATGAAGCAGATTCCCGACGATGTCATCGCACAGTTGGCCGATATGGCGCAGCCGGTGAAGCGGCCTTTGGTGTTTGTGTTGACGACGTCAGGCGTCGCTACGACCAATCTCTGAATCTGCACTGACAGCCAGCGGGGCTATTGAGCGAGCGGCCCCGGTGGTCAGAAATACTACGCAGCGGGCAATCCCGGCGGGTGACAGTCGGTCGGGATTGACGCTGTGGCGCCCGCTGTGGTTTGTTTGTGAACCTACGTAGACGTCGGCCTGAACTCCGGGTAGGTCGATTGCGACCGACGAGCCTGTCGAGCCATAGCGCGCTGCGAAGTGCTCGCGGGCATTCGCTGAGTCGGGATCGAAGACGGCGCCCGAGGCTCCGGCAAGGTTCATGGCGTCGCGCCTGCTACAGTTTTCAACTGTGAAATATACCGGCCGGCTGTCGGCAGTAAGGCAGCTGACGATGGCGGCGACAACGGGCGTCAGCTCGCCGGCGGCGACGAACACGGGCTCTCCGGCCTGGCGGCGCGGCAGCGAAAGACGTCGCCGCG
>DBGBEM010000218.1:0-4142 GCA_048477235.1 Muribaculaceae bacterium
CGCCCGACAAAGGCCCGACATGATTGTGAAATTTTATTAATAGAGAAATATTTCCGTAATCTATCGGTCTAATCATCAAGAAAAACCCTTACCTTTGCAGCGTCAAAAAAGAAGTAACAGGTAAAAAAATCCAAATTACATATTTTTATACATTAACCCAATGAGTACAATCGATTTAAGCCAGTACGGCATCAGCGGAGCTAAGGTAGTCCACAATCCTTCGTGGAACGAACTCTTCATCGACGAGACCAAACCGGGCCTCGAAGGCTATGAAAAAGGACAGCTCACCGAGCTCGGCGCCGTCAACGTTATGACCGGCATCTATACCGGCCGCTCGCCTAAAGATAAATTCTTTGTAAAAGACGATACCAGCGCCAACACAATCTGGTGGACAACCGAAGGCTACAAGAACGACAACAAGCCCATCACCCCCGCCACATGGGACGCTCTGAAAGCCATCGCCGACAAAGAACTTTCCGACAAGACCCTCTATGTTGTCGACGCCTTCTGCGGCACAAACGTCGACACCCGCCTCGCCGTTCGTTTCGTAATGGAAGTAGCATGGCAGGCCCACTTCGTTACCAACATGTTCATCCGTCCGACCAAGGAAGAACTCGATAACTTCAAGCCCGACTTCGTCGTGCTCAACGCCTCGAAAGCCAAAGTCGAGAACTGGAAAGAACTCGGCATCAACTCCGAGACCTGCGTTGCCTTCAACCTGACCGAGCGCATGCAGCTCATCATCAACACCTGGTATGGCGGCGAGATGAAGAAAGGCATGTTCTCGATCATGAACTACTACAACCCCCTGCGCGGCATCGCCTCGATGCACTGCAGCGCCAACACCGACCTCAACGGCGAGAACACCGCTATCTTCTTCGGCCTCTCGGGAACAGGTAAGACCACCCTCTCTACCGACCCCAAACGTCTGCTCATCGGCGACGACGAACACGGCTGGGACGACAACGGTGTCTTCAACTACGAAGGCGGCTGCTACGCCAAGGTCATCAACCTCGACAAAGAGAGCGAGCCCGACATCTACAACGCCATCACCCGCGACGCCCTTCTTGAGAACGTCACCGTAGACGGCGAAGGCCACATCGACTTCAACGACAAGAGCGTCACCGAGAACACCCGCGTCAGCTATCCTATCGACCACATCAAGAACATCGTCAAGCCCTCTCGCGGTCCCGCCGCCAAGAACGTCATCTTCCTGTCGGCCGACGCCTTCGGAGTTCTGCCCCCCGTTTCGATCCTCGATCCCGAGCAGACCAAATATTACTTCCTGAGCGGCTTCACCAGCAAGCTCGCCGGAACCGAGCGCGGCATCACCGAGCCCACCCCGACATTCAGCGCCTGCTTCGGCGCAGCCTTCCTGAGCCTCCATCCGACAAAATATGCCGAAGAGCTCGTTAAGCGCATGCAGCAGAGCGGTGCCAAGGCTTATCTTGTCAACACCGGCTGGAACGGAACAGGCAAGCGCATCTCGATCCGCGACACCCGCGGCATCATCGACAACATCCTCGACGGCGCCATCCTCAAGGCTCCGACAAAGACTCTGCCGATCTTCAACTTCGTCGTTCCCACCGAACTCCCCGGCGTCGACCCGAAGATCCTCGACCCGCGCGACACCTACGCCGACCCGACCGAATGGTACAAGAAGGCCGACAAGCTCGCCAACATGTTCATCGACAATTTCAAGAAATTCGAGGACAACGCCGCCGGTAAGGCACTCGTAGCCGCCGGCCCCCACCCCGAAGCTTAACCGACGATAAATCGCAAACCGAGGGCGCCCCGCATCGCAGGGCGCCCTCTTTCGTTGAATAAGTCTAATTAGACTTATTAGGCCTATTAGACTAATGTTAAGGTCAGGGGATGGAGTTGGCGCGGCGAAGCAGGGCGTCGCGCATGGGAGCCCAGTGGTAGTAGGGGCCGGGGCCGTAGCCGCTGACGGGCATCTCGCGCTCGTTGAGCAGGAATTTGACGAGAATGTCGCCGGGGTCGGTCGAGCCGGGGCGCCGGTAGAAGATCATCTGGACGTTGCAGGCCATCGGGAAGATCTCGTAAGCGCGCCACTGCGAGGCGAGCGAGTCGAAGTCGTTGTGTTCGGCGCCGTAGTCGCCGAGGTTGAGAAGAACGGCGAGCGACATGACCATTGTCTCGTGGCCGAAGCGCAGGTTGGCGCTGGGGCGCAGCGAGGCGAAGGCGGTGTCGGCCGACTCAATCATATTGCGCAGCAGATGGCGCTGCACCATGGCGCCGCGCCCGTTGTTGAGGGCCGAATTGCCGCCGTTGAGGAACCATGAGGCATTGGCCCTGAGCCATGCCTCGTTGATCTCGGCGGCCGAGAAGATGCGCGTCAGCATAGGCTCGAACTCGGGCGTCGAGCCGACGTTGAGAGCTACCTCCATGAGGTTATCGGCAAGAGCCGGGAGGTTGATCGAGTCGGCGGCAAAACGTTTGTCGGAGATAAGGCGTCCGAGAAACTCGCCCGAAGGGAGATGGCGGTTTGCGAAGGGCTCGTAATAGCGGGCGCGGGCGCTGTCTGTGATGGCGTTCTTCTCGGGGTCGTGGTGGTTCATATACCACATGTCGCGTTCCGACGCGTCGGTGCGCACGGTAGCGCCGGGCACGGCCTTACGCAGCTCGCCGACGGCGTTGAGCATCGACAATATACAGCGGATAACTACCGTCGAGCGGGCGTCGATGACCGTCGAGTCGGTTATGACCTCGGGGAAGTTGGCGGCCATGCGGCGCGCTATGCGGCGGTGCTGGTCGGCTCCGAGCGGCGTCAGTTCGCCGAGGCGTCTGCGCGAAGCCTCTTCGAAGACGCGCAGCTCAGCGAGAATATCGGCACCCAACGGTGTCAGGACGCCTGCCCGTTCGGCTTTCGATAGCTCTTCGACGGGAACGGTATAGTTCTTAGAGTCGATGAGCCAGCGCGAGCCGTGGCGCCCGTAATGCTCGATATGGAACGGTTCATATCCGGCGGGGGGCGGTGTCAGTGCGGCGACAAGCGTGTCGGGATAGGGTTGGTACTGAGCCCGGGCGTGGTCAGGCGTGACGATGAAAGAACCGGCCGTGGCCCCGAGGGCCACAGCCAGTGAAAGCAGTGTTACGATGATATTTTTCATTTTCCGGGACGGGGATTGGCGTTAGGCTCGGCCGGCTTGCGGCGTGCGAGGGCCTCATAGAGATCCCACAGATTGATTGCGCCCCCCTTCTCGGCCTTCGTCAGGGCTATAGAGTTACCACCCTCGTTGGGGGTTCCGGTAGCGGCCCAGATGAGGTCGGCCACGTTATTGGCGTCTTTGTTGGTGGCGCGTCCGGCAGTGGCGAAATAGGGATGGTTGACAATCTCTGTTATCTTGCCGGCCACGATGGCGTCGTAGAGCTTGCGGCCACTGTCGCTCTTCAGGGCGTCGCGGCGCCATGAACGGTTGGCGTTGAGATAGTCGATGTCGGCCTGCTCGTCGGCGCTGACACCGGCGGGTTGTGCGGGCTGCGCGGCAGCAGGCTGAGCGGCGGCGGGTTGTGCGGCAGGCTGCGCCGTTGCGGGAGCATCCTGTGCCACGGCGCTGACAGAGTCGACAGCTCCGGCAGCTCCGGCCGTCTTGTCGGAGTCGACAGGCTTGAGGATATATATGGCGCCTAAGATGACGGCTATGATACACACTCCGACGCATATCCACTTTATAAGGTTCGAATTCTCGCCTTCGTCGCCGGCAGGCTTGTCGTAGGGGCCGCGCGGTCTCTCGGGAGCCTTGACTTCGGCGCTCTTGGCGGCTGATTCTTTCTCGGCCTCCTTGCCGGCGCGCAGTTTCTCGATGAGCGACGGCTTTTTCTCGGCGGCAACTGTTTCGCGCGGAGTGTCGGACGTCTTACGCTCAGCCTCGCCGGCCTTGGGGAACACGGGCACTACGCGGCGGCGGCTCTCGTCGCGGTCGTCGCGCGAGGCAACGTTGTCGAAGTTCGGAGCCACGGGCTTGCTTGCCGAACGGACGTCGACATTGTAGATCTCGCCCTGACCGGCCTGGCGGTGGGCACGGAAGCCGTGGAAGTTTCCGCCGCGGAGCTGGCTGTATTCGGGGGTGTTCTTCTCAAGCGAGATCTGCTGCTCGAACACACGGCCTTCGCCGAAA
>DBGBEM010000219.1:0-4780 GCA_048477235.1 Muribaculaceae bacterium
GACCGAACCAGAGAATATACCGTCATCTGGTCGGACGACGGAAGTGTCTACACCTCCAACGACAATGCCACCTACTGGCGCGGTTACGCCGGCTATCCTGTCATCGCCGTCATGATGATGCAGCGACGCCTTCCGCTCGACCGTCTTGAAGCGGAGCGGTATGCCGATGTCAACTGGAAGAAAATCAACACCGAATATCACAACCATTATTCAGCGGCCCTCGCCGAAATTGAGGCAGTTCGCGACATTGACACGCGCCTGACAACCGAGGCGGCCGACCGGGTGATGGCTAAGCTTTCGGAGCTGCCCGTGACTGTCCGCCGCGGCCCGTTGCGGCCGCCGCGCTGATTCTCAGTTGATGCTGACCCCTTCGGGAAGCGCGGCCGCCAGCGCCTCGGTTTCGTCGAGCGGAAGAGCAAAAGAAAGCAGGCATGTGTTGTCGAACTCGCGCCGGGTTATTTCCAGATTGCGCTGTTTGACGACTTTCATGACATCGTTCATCGAGGCGTATCCGAACGTAATCGTCATTTCGGTCATTTCTTTCCGCTCGACTATCTCGGCGGCGTCGAGTGCGGCGCGGGCAGCGGCGCGGTAGGCCGCGATAAGGCCGGGTGTGCCGAGTTTTATACCGCCGAAATAGCGCACTACGGCTATGACCACGTTGGTCAGCCCGAGCGAATTGATCTGGCCCAGTATCGGTTTGCCGGCTGTTCCCGACGGCTCGCCGTTGTCGTTGAGCTGCCACGTCTGACGGTCGGCGCCGATCATGTAGGCCCAGCAGCAATGGCGTGCGTCGTGGTAGCGGTTTGCCGTCTCGGCGATCCGTTGCCGGGCTTCCTCAGCCGTGGCCACGGGAAAGGCGAAGGCAAGAAACCTCGACATCTTCTCGGTCACCTTGCCTTCGGCCGGTTTTGATATGGTCTTATAGTCGGCCACGCGTCAGATTATGAGCATGGCGTCGCCGTAGACACCGAATCGATAGTTCTCGGCGATAGCTTTGCGGTAGGCCTCCATGACGAGATCATAGCCGCCGAACGCGCAGGCCATCATCAGCATGGTGGAATAGGGGAGATGGAAATTCGTCACCAGGGCGTCGGTCACGGTGAAGTCGTAGGGCGGGAATATGAATTTGTTTGTCCATCCGGCGTAGGTCTTCATGTGGCCTCCCATCGACACTGCCGTGGCAATTCCGCGAAGAACAGAGGTGCCGACTGCGCAGATGCGGTGCCCCTCGTCTTTGGCTTGGTTGACGACGTCGACAAGCTGCTGGGTGACTTCGATCTCTTCGCTGTCCATGCGGTGTTTGGTGAGATCCTCGACGTCGATTTCGCGATAGTTGCCCAGGCCGCTGTGGATTGTCAGATATTCCTGTCTGACACCTTTTATCTCAAGGCGTTTCAGAAGCTCGCGGCTGAAATGCAGGCCGGCGGCGGGAGCGACCACAGCTCCTTCGCGGCGGGCGTAGATTGTCTGGTAGCGTTCGGCGTCAGCGGGTTCGGGCTGTCGGTTGATATAGGCCGGCAGCGGGGTCATGCCGAGGGCATAGAGCTGGCGTTTGAATTCGTCGTGGGGGGCGTCGCTGAGGAATCTCAGTGTGCGGCCGCGTGAGGTCGTGTTGTCGATGACTTCGGCAACCATTGAGTCGTCGTCGCCGAAATACAGTTTGTTGCCGATGCGAATCTTGCGGGCCGGCTCTACGAGAACATCCCACAGTTTGTTTTCGGCGTTCAGCTCGCGAAGCAGGAACACCTCGATGCGGGCTCCTGTCTTCTCTTTGTTGCCGTCGAGGCGGGCCGGGAAAACCATAGTGTCGTTGAACACCATGACGTCGCCGTCGTCGAAATATTCGAGTATCTCTTTAAAGACTCGTTCGGTTATCTCGCCGGTCTTCCTGTCGATGACCATGAGGCGCGACTCGTCGCGGTTGGCGGCGGGATATTGCGCGATGAGTTTCTCGGGAAGGTTAAACTTGAATTGTGATAGTTTCATTTTCCGTTATGAGGTGATATTGATTTTTTTGGAATGGGGAAGTCTTCGGGATAGGATACTTCAGATTCCGCAATCAGCTTCACAGCCGACTGGATGTCGAGCGCGTCGTCGAGGGTCGACGCACCGACGCGTGTGCGGCGCAGGCCCGTCAGATGGGCTCCCGAGCCGAGGGCTTCTCCGATGTCGCGGGCGAGGGCGCGGATATATGTCCCTTTGCTGCAAACAACTCTGATCGTGAGCTCTTTCGCCTCGGCGTCGAAGCTCAGGCGCTCAAGCTCGTCGATGACGAGTGTCTTGGCTTTGAGTTTCACTTCTTCGCCGTTGCGGGCGAGCTGATAGGCGCGGGTACCTTCTATTTTGCAGGCCGAGAAAGCGGGAGGAACCTGTTCTATGGCGCCGCGGAACCGGCTCAGGACATCATCTATAAGCCCCGTTGTTATGTGGCCGGTCGGATAGGTGGCGTCGATTTCGGTCTCGAGGTCGAACGACGGAGTTGTCGAACCGAGGGCGAGCGTTGCCACATATTCCTTGACGCCGCTCTGAAGAGATTCGATGAGTTTTGTGCGGCGTCCGGTGACCACGATCATCAGGCCTGTCGCCAGCGGATCGAGAGTGCCGGCATGGCCCACTTTCACCTTCCGAAGGCCCGTGCGGCGCGTGATTTCGGCCCTAAGACGCTTGACGACGTCGAACGACGTCCATCGCAGAGGCTTGTCGATTATGAATGTTTCGCCTGTAACGTAATCCATGTCTTACCAGGCAATGCAGAGAATGCCGACGATGAGGCAATAGACGGCGAAGTAGACGAGTTTTCCGCGGCGGATTATGTCGAGCATCCAGCGGCAGGCTATGCAGCCGACGATGAATGCGGTCAGGAATCCGACGCAAAGCGGCAGAAATCCTACCGACGACGAAGGTGCGTCGCCCGCGGCGAGTTTGACAAGGTCGAGAAGTGCCTCGCCGAGAATCGGGATTATGACCATCAGGAAGGAGAAACGGGCAACCTTGTCGCGGTTGTCGCCGATAATAATGCCGGTGGCGATGGTCGTGCCCGAGCGGCTGAGGCCCGGCAATACGGCAACAGCCTGAGAGCAGCCTATTATGAAGGCGTCGGCCCAGGTTATGTCGCGGCCGCGGGGGGTGGTTCCGATAAAGCGGCCGCGGGTGAACCATGCGAATGTCAGCAGGGCCGCCGTGACGAGCAGGCAGATTCCGACTGTCGACAGGTTACCGCCGAAAAATCCTTCGATAGTGTCTTTGAAGAAGAGACCCACGATGGCAACGGGAATGCAGCTCAGAAGAATTTTCAGAACCATGCGCGTGTTGGCGTCGCGCCTGAAAGTGAAAAACGATGCGCAGAGCGGGAAGAATTCGCGCCGGAGAACTACGATAGTACTCAGCACCGTCGCAATGTGGAGTGTGGCGTCGAAGTCGAGGGCGTCGGCTCCCGACAGGTTAAGACCGAGAATCTTGCTGAAGATTTCGAGGTGGCCGCTGCTCGATATGGGCAGAAATTCGGCGAGCCCCTGGACGAGGCCCATTATCAGTGCGTCGAGCCAGCTCATCGGTCACTCGTATTGTTTTTCGGTTTCCACATTATGCCGAATCCCATGAACACGAATCCGAGAAGCGCGATCGTAGGCCCTGCCACAATCCGGCGCCATGAGAAGATGTCGGCGTTGAAACTCTCGGCTGTCGACCCCGATCCGGTCATGAGAAGAAAGCCGGCGACTATCATTATTCCTGCGATAGCCATGAATATGAAGTTTTTGCGCTTCAGCGGAAAGGAAGCCGGGCCGGCGTCGACCAGCCGTTTGCCGGCAGTCTTTGAGTTAGGTTCGTTTTTTGCCATATATTATATAGGTGGTTGTTATCTGTAAAGTTCGTCGTAGGTAATTCTGATATAGCGCTGGGTCGCGCCGAAAGCGGCGATGCCGCAGATAAGCAGTCCGGCAAGCGGCAGCGCGGCCAGAACCCATGCGGCCTGTGTCCACGGAATCGCCGACGAAAGCGACGGCTCGACACCGGCGAAGTAGGCGAGAGTCCCTGTCAGGACGATGTCGGCGATAAATCCGGCGAGCAGCCCTCCGAGGGCGTTGTCGCGTATCATCGGGGCGCGGATAAAGCCGGGGGTGGCGCCGACGAGTTTCATTGTGTGGATAAGGAAACGGCGCGAATAAATCGTCAGCCTGACGGTGTTGTTGATCAGAACTATCGAGATCGTAAGCAGAACGGCCGCCACGATTATAAGAATCAGTGCGATATTCGACAGCGTCCGGTTGACTTCTCCGACAAGGGTGTCGTGAACCTTGATGTCGTCGACCGAGGACATAAGCTTCAGCGGCGTCGTAATGGCGCGCAGGCTGTCGATGTTCGCCCAGGGCGCCTTGACATTTACTTCTATCTCAGGAGCAAACGGGTTCTCGTCGAGAAGGTCGTCGGTCTCGCCTTCGTCGTCCATGAGCGTTTTCCACCGTTGCATGACCATCTCGGGCGAGGAATAGGTGTAGTCCGACGTATATGCCGCCCCCGCGAAACGCTGTTTGAGCGCGGCGATGTCGGACGGAGAGGCGTCGTCGGCAACGATGACAACGAAGCCTATGTCGCGGCGCATATCGTCGGCAACATTGCGGGCTCCGATGCCCAGAAAAGCTGCCACTCCCAGAAGCAGCAATACCAGCGCCACACTGACGATCGCCGTCAGCCGGGTGCTGAATAAAGGCATTGATGACCTCGTTTTTCTCATATCGGACAGCAAAGATACAACATGGGGGAGCCCTTTGTCAAGCAT
>DBGBEM010000220.1:0-5159 GCA_048477235.1 Muribaculaceae bacterium
GCTTGACGTCGAGCCATACAACGTGTTCGTTGGGCTCAACGGCGAAAACGCTGTCGTTAAGGGTTACCTTGCGACCGGTTTCTTTTCCTTGGATGTCGTATACTGCGAGTTCCATTTACTTCTCAATTAAAACGATTGAACCTTTGGCACCGGGGATGGAGCCTTTGATCATGAGCAGATTGTGCTCGGGAAGGGTCTTGACGACCTGCAGATTCTGCACTGTCACCTTGCGGTTGCCCATCTGGCCGGCCATGCGCATTCCTTTGAACACCTTGGCGGGATAAGAGCAGGCACCTACCGAACCGGGGGCACGCAGACGGTTGTGCTGGCCGTGGGTAGCCTGGCCAACGCCGCCGAAGCCGTGGCGCTTTACAACGCCCTGATAGCCTTTACCCTTGCTGACGCCCTGAATATCGACGAAATCGCCTTCGGCGAAGAGGTCAACTGTCAGGGTATCGCCGAGCTTTAACTCGCTGTTGAATCCTGAGAACTCAGCCAAGTGACGCTGGGGAGCTACGCCGGCTTTCTTGAAGTGGCCTTCCATGGGCTTCGTGGTGTGCTTCGCTTTCTTCTCTTCGAAACCGATCTGCACAGCCTCGTAGCCGTCTTTGTCGGCTGTCTTCAGCTGGGTAACTACACAAGGGCCAACTTCGATAACAGTGCACGGCAGATTTTTGCCGTCGGCACTGAAAACGGATGTCATTCCGATTTTCTTTCCAATTAATCCTGGCATTTCTTTAGTAGTATATTGTTGATTGGATTAGTTTGATTAATTATTGCCGCGTGTGAAATCAGACTTTGATCTCCACTTCGACGCCGCTGGGGAGTTCGAGCTTCATCAGAGCGTCGACGGTTTTGGCCGTCGAGTTGTAGATGTCGATGAGGCGCTTGTAGCTCGAGAGCTGGAACTGTTCGCGCGACTTCTTGTTGACGAAGGTCGAACGGTTGACGGTGAAGATGCGCTTGTGGGTCGGCAGGGGTATCGGGCCGCTTATCACTGCGTCGGTAGCCTTCACGGTCTTGACAATCTTTTCGGCACTCTTGTCGACAAGATTGTAGTCATACGACTTAAGTTTGATGCGAATTTTTTGGTTCATATCGTTTATTGGTTACTGATTTGCTGATTATTTGAGCAGGTCGACGCGGCCCTGGCATTCGGTCAGGACGTTGCGGGCGATCGAGTTGCTGACTTCGGCGTAGTGGCTGAACGACATTGTCGAGGTTGCGCGGCCCGATGTGATGGTGCGCAGGGCGGTGACATAGCCGAACATCTCTGCCAGCGGGGCGGTGGCCTTTACGACACGGGCGCCCGAGCGGCTCGTCTCCATGCCTTCAACCTGACCGCGGCGCTTGTTGAGGTCGCTGATAACGTCGCCCATCGACTCTTCGGGGGTAACTACTTCGATCTTCATGATAGGCTCGAGCAGCACGGGACCGGCCTTTTCGCAAGCCTTCTTGAAGGCCTGGATTGCGCAGAGCTCAAACGAGAGCTGGTCGGAGTCGACCGGGTGGAACGAACCGTCGATGACGGTCACTTTCAGCGAGGGCACGGGATAGCCGGCCAGAACGCCGTTCTTCATTGCGTTGGTGAAGCCTTTCTGGATAGCGGGGATATATTCCTTGGGGATGTTACCGCCCTTGACTTCGTCGACGAATGTCAGGCCCGGATTCTCGCCGCCTTCTTCGGCAGGCTCGACGCGGACAATGATGTCGGCGAATTTACCGCGGCCGCCGGTCTGCTTCTTGAACACTTCGCGGAGCTCGACGGGCTTGGTGATGGCTTCTTTATAAGTAACCTGGGGACGGCCCTGGTTGCACTCTACCTTGAATTCGCGGCGCAGACGGTCAATGATGATGTCGAGGTGAAGCTCGCCCATGCCCGAGATAACGGTCTGGCCGGTCTCTTCGTTGGTCTGAACGCGGAATGTCGGATCCTCTTCGGCGAGCTTCTGAAGGCCGACGCCGAGTTTGTCGAGGTCTTTCTGGGTCTTGGGCTCTACAGCGATACCGATAACGGGATCGGGGAAGTCCATAGCCTCGAGAACGATGGGGGCGTCTTCGGCGCAGAGGGTATCGCCGGTGCGGATATCCTTGAAGCCTACGCCGGCGCCTATATCGCCGCAGCCGATGAATTCCTTGGCGTTCTGTTTGTTCGAGTGCATCTGGAACAGACGGCTGACACGCTCTTTCTTACCCGAACGGGCGTTGAGGATATAAGAGCCTGCGACCATGTCGCCCGAGTAGACGCGGAAGAATGTCAGACGGCCTACATAGGGGTCTGTTGCAA
Source organism: Muribaculaceae bacterium (assembly GCA_048477235.1). Taxonomy (GTDB): domain Bacteria; phylum Bacteroidota; class Bacteroidia; order Bacteroidales; family Muribaculaceae; genus CAG-1031. The sequence goes on from DBGBEM010000220.1 coordinate 2,288, forward strand.
TCTTGAATGCGAGAGCGCAGAGAGGCTGGTCACTGCTCGGCTCGCGGGTGGTTACTTCGTCGGTGCCGGGAACGGTGCCTTCGATAGCGCCTGTGTCGAGCGGGCTCGGCAGATATGCGCAGACGGCGTCGAGAAGGGGCTGAACACCCTTATTCTTGAAGCTCGAGCCGCAGATCATGGGAACGACAGCCATCGACAGAGTTGCCTTGCGCAGAGCGCGGCGGATCTCGTCTTCGGTGATTGTCGAGGGATCGTCGAAGTATTTCTCCATGAGGGCGTCGTCGTGTTCGGCGATGCTCTCGAGCATTTTGTCGTGCCATTCTTCGGCTTCGCTGAGCAGTCCGGCGGGAATCTCGTCGACTTCGTAGTCGGCTCCCATGGCCTCGTCGTGCCAGAAGATAGCCTTCATGGTGATGAGGTCTACGACACCCTTGAAGGTCTCTTCAGCTCCGATAGGAATCTGGATGGGGCAGGGATTTGCGCCGAGAACTTCGCGGAGCTGGCGGACAACCTCGAAGAAGTTTGCGCCCGAGCGGTCCATCTTGTTGACGTAGCCGATACGCGGAACATTGTATTTGTCGGCCTGACGCCACACTGTCTCCGACTGGGGCTCTACGCCGCCGACGGCACAGAATGTAGCGACGGCACCGTCGAGAACGCGGAGCGAACGTTCAACCTCTACGGTGAAGTCCACGTGTCCCGGGGTGTCGATTAGATTGATCTTGTATTTCGAGCCGTCGTAGTTCCAGAATGCGGTAGTGGCGGCCGAGGTGATTGTGATACCACGCTCCTGCTCCTGTTCCATCCAGTCCATGGTGGCGGCGCCGTCGTGAACCTCACCGATCTTGTGGGTCAGACCGGTATAGAAAAGGATACGCTCGGAGGTTGTGGTCTTGCCGGCATCGATATGGGCCATGATGCCGATATTTCGGGTAAGTTTGAGCTGATCGTCTGATTTTGCCATTTGTCGCTTGTCGTTGAATCAATGAATAATGGTGATTGTCATCTCCTGATCAGAAGCGGAAGTGGGCGAAGGCGCGGTTGGCCTCGGCCATCTTGTGCATATCTTCTTTACGCTTGAATGCGCCACCCTGGTCGTTGAATGCGTCGACGATCTCGGCGGCCAGCTTGTCGGCCATCGTCTTGCCGCCACGTTTGCGGGCATACGAGATGAGGTTCTTCATTGATATAGACTCTTTGCGGTCGGGCCGGATTTCGGTAGGCACCTGGAAGGTAGCACCGCCGACACGGCGTGACTTCACTTCCACCTGAGGGGTAACATTTTCGAGGGCCTTTTTCCAGATTTCCAGCGCGGTCTTCTCCTCGTTGGGGAGTTTGTTCTTCACGATGTCGAGAGCCGAATAGAAAATGGTATAGGAGGTGTTTTTCTTGCCGTCATACATAAGGTGGTTGACGAACTTCGACACCTTCACGTCGTTGAAAACGGGATCGGGGAGCACGATCCGTTTCTTGGGCTTAGCCTTTCTCATTTTTAGTTTTGTCTGTTTAAAAGAGGTTGATAGCTTGGCTGTGAGCTTCTTGTCCTTCAACGGCGTCTCTCTTGTCGCCGTTTACTCAGCCGGGGATTTTGATTGGTTAGTGATTGAAAAGTAGCGTTCGTTGACGGAGCAGCTTATTTCTTGGCTGCCTTAGGCCGTTTGGCGCCGTATTTCGAGCGACGCTGAGTGCGGTCTTTAACGCCGCCTGTGTCGAGCGTTCCGCGAACAATGTGGTAGCGCACACCGGGAAGATCCTTCACACGGCCGCCGCGGACAAGCACGATCGAGTGCTCCTGCAGGTTGTGTCCTTCGCCGGGAATGTAGCTGTTGACCTCTTTACCATTGGTCAGGCGCACACGGGCGACTTTACGCATTGCCGAGTTAGGCTTCTTGGGAGTGGTGGTGTAGACGCGCACACAAACGCCGCGGCGCTGAGGGCACGAGTCCAGCGCGGGTGACTTGCTCTTATCTTCGAGAGCCACACGTCCTTTTCTCACTAATTGCGAAATAGTAGGCATCTTAGTTTTTTAGTTTTGACTTATATGATTCTTAAATAATATTCGCTCTTTTCACGCCTTGGCCACACTGCACATCCACACACCCCAATGCTCTAATCCTCAACGGAATAGAACATCAGCGCGTTGCCTACAGGGGCAAAAGCGATGCAAAATTACTAACTATTTCGCTAACTGCCAAACAATTCAGCAAAAAACTTTTTTCGGCACGGCCCGAAATACGCGGGGAGGCGCGGGTTTCATTTCTCGCGAAAAAACGGTAACTTTGCGGCCGTTATGAAACTCGGATTCGACAACGACAAATATCTCCGCATCCAGTCGGAGCACATCGGCGAACGTATCGCCGCGTTCGGAAACAAACTTTATCTCGAACTCGGAGGCAAGCTCTTCGACGACTACCATGCATCACGTGTTCTCCCCGGCTTCGAACCTGACAGCAAGCTGAAAATGCTGTCGAAGCTCGCCGACCGCGCCGAGATAGTGATAGTAATAAGCGCCCGCGACATCGAGAAAAACAAGATACGCAACGATCTCGGCATAACCTACGACGAGGATGTTCTCAGGCTGCGTCTCGAGTTCATAAACCGCGGCTTCGAGGTCAATTCCGTAGTCGTCACCCACTACGACGGACAGATGAGCGCCGACGCGTTCCGCCAGCGGCTCCACCGCCTCGGCATACGCACCTACTGCCACTACACCATCGAGGGCTACCCAAACAATGTCGACCTCATCGACAGCGACGAGGGATTCGGCCGCAACGACTATGTCGAGACAACGCGGCCGCTGGTAATCGTAACGGCCCCCGGCCCCGGAAGCGGAAAGATGGCCGTGTGTCTCAGCCAGCTCTACAACGAGCAC
>DBGBEM010000221.1:0-5057 GCA_048477235.1 Muribaculaceae bacterium
CAACAACTTCTCCGATGAAATGATTCAAGAAATACAGATGAAACTAAACAGAAGACCGCGCGAAAAACTAAACTTCGCTACTCCTATTGCCGTATTCAACAAATTTTTTCAGTAATTTCGCATCCGCCAGTTGACTTCGCCCCGGGGTAAAATGCCGGAATAAGTTTGTCGATTAACGATTTTTTTCACTAATTTTGCAAAAGCATTGCATCGTTCACAATAATTATCCAATCATAATTCATTAAAATCTTCACTCCTATGTGGTTAACAAGCTCATCTATAGGACGTAAGTTCGTTATGGCTCTGACCGGCGCGTGCCTCGTCCTGTTTGTTACATTTCACGTGCTGATGAACTCGGTTGCTATTGTATGGCCCACGGCCTACAATGCCATCTGTGCTTTTCTGGGCGCCAACTGGTATGCCCTGGTAGCCTCGATGGGTCTGGGCCTGCTGTTCATTATTCACATTATCTATGCCCTGTGGCTGACCGTGCAGAACCGCCGCGCTCGCGGTACCGACCGCTATGCCGTCACCTCGCGTCCGCCTCAGGTAGAATGGTCATCGAAGAACATGCTTGTTCTCGGTATCGTAATCCTCGCCTTCCTGACTGTCCACATGATTCAGTTCTGGGCCAAGATGCAGCTCGCCGAAATCTGCGGCTACCATAACGAGTATCAGGGTCAGGTCGTTTCGCCCGTTGCCGGAACGATGTTCCTTCAGATCGCTTTCGAGCAGATCTGGACTCCGATTGTCTACATTATCGGTTTCATAGCTCTCTGGTTCCACATGAACCACGGTTTCTGGTCGATGTTCCAGTCGGTCGGCTTCAACAACAAAATCTGGATGAACCGTCTGAAGAAGATCGGTGCATGGTGGACTTCGATCGTTATTCTTCTCTTCATTGCACAGGCTATCGTCTTCACCGTCCATGCCCATAGCAACTACTATGTCACCAATCCCGCTCTTCAGGAGCAGTATGAAGAGTTCAACGCCGAACTTCCCGGATGTTATTCGGGCGACAATCCTGTCGCAGCTGACGACGCCGCCGGCATCGTTGCCATAGAGGAAGAGACCGAAATCAACGTCGAGGACTGATTATTACCCCCGTATTTTTCATTAATTCGTTAAAACCGACCAATTATTATGGCTGAACATAAGAATCTCGAGGGTATGATTGACTCTACCCCGATCATGAAGGACTACGCCGACATCGAATCGTCGAAGCTTCCTGAATATCAGATTGATTCGAAGATCCCCGAAGGCCCTCTGGCCGAAAAGTGGACCAACTACAAGGCCCATCAGAAACTTGTCAATCCCGCCAACAAGCGCAAACTCGACATTATCGTAGTCGGCACCGGCCTCGCCGGCGCATCGGCAGCGTCGACTCTGGGCGAACTTGGCTTCAATGTCTATAACTTCTGCATCCAGGACAGCCCGCGCCGCGCCCATTCTATCGCAGCCCAGGGCGGTATCAACGCCGCCAAGGACTATCAGAACGACGGCGACTCGGTTTATCGTCTGTTCTACGACACTGTCAAGGGCGGTGACTTCCGCTCGCGCGAGGCCAACGTCTACCGTCTGGCCGAGGTGTCGAACAACATCATCGACCAGTGTGTCGCCCAGGGTGTTCCCTTCGCCCGCGAATACGGCGGCCTTCTCGCCAACCGTTCGTTCGGCGGCGCTCAGGTAAGCCGTACCTTCTATGCCAAAGGTCAGACCGGCCAGCAGCTCCTTCTCGGCGCCTACGGCTCGCTGAACCGCCAGATCAAGAAGGGCACCGTGCGCTCGTTCAACCGCCGCGAGATGCTCGACCTCGTCATCATCGACGGCCGCGCCCGCGGTATCATCGTGCGCAACCTCATCACCGGCGAACTTGAGCGCTATGCCGCCCACGCCGTTGTTCTGGCAACCGGCGGTTACGGCCGCACCTTCTTCCTCTCGACAAACGCCATGGGCTGCAACGGCTCGGCCGCCATTCAGGCTTTCCGTCGCGGCGCATATCTGGCCAACCTGTCGTTTACCCAGATCCACCCGACATGTATTCCTGTCCACGGCGAAGACCAGTCGAAGCTGACCCTCATGAGCGAATCGCTCCGCAACGACGGCCGCATCTGGGTTCCGAAGAAGAAAGAAGATGCCGAAGCTATCCGCGCCGGCAAGAAGAAACCTACCGACATCCCCGACGAAGACCGCGACTTCTATCTCGAGCGCCGCTACCCGGCTTTCGGTAACCTATGCCCGCGCGACATCGCCAGCCGCGCCGCCAAAGAGCGCTGTGACGCCGGCTACGGTGTCGGAACCGGCAATGCCGTCTATCTCGACTTCAAATATGCCATCGAGCGTCTCGGCGAAGACGTTGTCCGCGACCGCTACGGCAACCTCTTCGACATGTATCAGATGATCAGCGACGATAATCCTTACCACACCCCCATGATGATCTTCCCCGCAAGCCACTACACCATGGGCGGAATCTGGGTCGACTACGAGCTGCAGACATCTATCAAGGGCCTCTTCGCCATCGGCGAATGCAACTTCTCTGATCACGGCGCAAACCGCCTCGGCGCCAGCGCCCTGATGCAGGGTCTGGCCGACGGCTACTTCGTGATCCCCTACACCATGCAGAACTATCTGAGCGACCAGATCAAGGTCAAACATCCGGGCACCGATCATCCCGAGTTCGACAAGGTCGAGAAAGAGGTGCGCTCGCGCATCGACCGCCTCATGGCCATCAAGGGAACCAAATCGCCCGACCAGATCCACAAGCGTCTGGGCCATATCATGTGGGACCTCGTCGGCATGGGCCGTAACCTGCCCAACCTCGTCAAGGCTCTCGACGAACTCGAAAAAGTGCGCAAGGAATTCTACACCGACCTGCGCATTGTCGGCAGCGCCGACGATCTCAACCTCGAGCTTGAGAAAGCCCTTCGCCTCGAAGACTTCCTTGTCATGGCCCGCATGATGGCTATCGACGCCCTGAACCGCAACGAAAGCTGCGGCGCACACTTCCGCGAAGAATATCAGACAGCCGACGGCGAAGCCCAGCGCAACGACAAAGACTACATGTATGTAGCCTGCTGGAAATACACCGGCGACAACGAGAAGCCTATCCTGCTCAAAGAACCCCTCAAATACGAGGCAATTCAGGTTCAGACCCGTAACTACAAATCCTGACAACACCACGCGACGCGCCGCCGCCCCCCCATTCGGGGACGGCAACGCACGTCAACGATAGTCTAACCCAATATTCTACCAAAAAGAACAATGGAACATCTCATCAGCGTAAATCTGAAAATCTGGCGTCAGCGTGGTCCCAAAGATAAAGGCCGCTTCGCCACCTATCGCGTCGAGAACGTCAGCACCGGCTCGTCGTTCCTCGAAATGCTCGATATGCTCAACCAGCAGCTCGTCGAAAAGGGTGAAGAGCCCGTTGTGTTCGACAGCGACTGCCGCGAGGGAATCTGCGGCATGTGCTCGCTCTATATCAACGGTCATCCCCACGGCCCCGTTCAGGGCATCACGACCTGTCAGCTCCACATGCGCAAGTTCAACGACGGCGACACAATCACCATCGAGCCCTGGCGCTCGGCCGCCTTCCCTGTTGTGCGCGACCTGATGGTCAACCGCAATGCCTTCGACCAGATCCAGCAGGCCGGCGGCTACGTGTCGTTCAACTGCGGCGGTGCGCAGGATGCCAACGCTATCGCCATCTCGAAAGAGGTTGCCGACGAGGCTATGGACTCGGCTACCTGTATCGGTTGCGGCGCCTGTGTGGCTGCCTGCAAGAACGGCTCGGCAATGCTCTTCGTCAGCGCCAAGGTCAGCCAGTTCGCACTGCTGCCTCAGGGCCAGATTGAGCGCAAGCGCCGTGCCCGCGCAATGGTCAAGAAGATGGACGAACTCGGATTCGGCAACTGCACCAACACCGGAGCCTGCGCCGCCGAGTGCCCCAAGAATATCTCGCTGAGCAACATCGCCCGCCTCAACCGCGAGTTCGAGAAAGCCAAATTCAGCGACTAAACTTTCTTTTTAGCAAACTGAAGAGGGCGCCGCGGTTAAGCGGAGCCCTCTTCAGTTCTTTAAGGACTTTAAAGACTTTAAGGGCCTTAAAGACCTTAAGGTCCTTACTCCAATTCGCTTTTTTTCGCTAACTTTGGGGCGAAAAACTATCTCAGACTTATGCGACGTTTCTTTCTTGCGCTTTTCTCAGCATCGCTGCTGACGGCCATGGCCTCGACCCCGCTCGTCACGACAGGCCGCGCGGCCCGCTTCATCGACGTTGACGTCCACGCCCTCGTCGGCGGAACGCTTGTGACCCAGAATTTCGCATCGTGTTTCCCGTCGATAAGCGAGCTGAGCGTCAATATGGGCCCGAGCTACGGCATAGGCTTCGGCGCATCGCTGAATTTCAACGATTTCATCGGTCTGGGATGCGAGGTCAACGCCCTGCTCAATTACTATAAGATGACGCTCGCCGTGGCCGACAATGAAGCCACCTCGATAACGAACACTTTCATCCGCAACCACTTCTTCACGGCCAATTTCCCGGTTTTCATACGCCTCAAGTTCAACCTCGGCGGCAATGTAAGATGGATTATCGACGGCGGAGCCTACTACACCTACGGACTGGGCGGACGACAGAAAACGACAATGTATAGCGCCCACGTCAACGAGCTCGGCCAGCTGATAACGGTCACGGCTTCGTCGAAATCGCCCTATTATAATTCGCCCGACGCCTTCATCTGTTCGAGCTACCGCGGCGACATAGGCCTCCATCTGGCAACGTCGCTGCTCGTGTCGCGCCGTTTCAGCATCGGCGTCAGAACCCAGATAGGCTTCAAGAATCAGGCCCACCTCTTCAACGGTGTCAAGACCCCCAACGTCCACAATATCGGATTCCAGGTCACCGGCGGCTACCACTTCTGACACGGAAGCTGACGAGGTTTTGCTGGTTTGCTTTCTTTTTGTTATGTTTGCAGCGGCATACAAACACGAAAGCACAATGAGTCACGAAAAATTCACTCACCGACAGATAGAAAAAGACAGGCGCGTTCTTGAAC
>DBGBEM010000222.1:0-3484 GCA_048477235.1 Muribaculaceae bacterium
CTGACTCCCAGCTCGTCTATCTCAACCGCAGCTGGGCTCTTCTCGAAGACTCTCACGACCCTCAGCCGAAAACCGAGATAGCGCGCAGCCTGATGATTCTTCACACCCGTCTTGGCAATCTCGCCGAAGCGCGCCATTTTCAGGATATATATTTCGGGCTGACAGACTCGCTCGTCAACCCCGTCCATTTTCTGAGCGTCTCAACCCACGATTCCCGGGAGCGCATCGCCGCCAAAGGAACCGAAATCGAGCTTCTTAACCGCACGGCGTCTCTTCACCGTCTGATAATCGGTATCACGGCAGCCTTTCTGATTCTGACGCTTATCTTTCTCTATTTCATTCTGCGGCAAAAACGCAATGTGACTGCCGCCTACAAAGCCCTCTACGAGAAAGACCGCCGGCTCATGGCTCTGCACGACAGGACAGAGCAGCCATGCGATAACAGCGACGGCTGCGATAACGACACTCAGATACCCGACAACGAGCAGAACCGCGACCTCTACAACCGTATTGTCAGCACAATCGAATCGTCGGCCGAATATCTCAACGCCGACTTCGGCCTGAGCAACATCGTCACCGCCGTAGGCTCGAACGCCACCTATGTCTCGCGCGTCGTCAGACGCTATTCGGGACAGAATGTGCCGTCGTTCATCAACGAATACCGCGTTCGCGAGGCTTGCCGGCGTCTTCTCGACGACAAATACAGCAACCTCACTTTCGGCGCTATCGGCGAATCGGTAGGATTCAGCTCGCAGGTAAGCTTCAACCGAACATTCAAAAAAGTCACCGGCCTGACCCCGTCGCTCTATCGCAAAATGGCTGAAGCCGACCGAAAAAAGAGTGAGCCGGAGCTCGACAGTGAGCTTTGACAAGACTTCGGAGAGGGTTTTCGGCTTTAATTTTTATCAGTTTTAAAAATTGTTTGACACTTTTATCGCTGACAATGGCGATATTAGAACCGGCGCCCTATATTTGCAGCAGTAAAGTCTCTCATTAATCTCACACCGAATGAAACCGAACATACCAGTTATCCTATTGTTCGCCGGATGCATGATTCATGCCCCGCTCCGGGCCGACAATGCCAAAATTGTCGTCAACTCCGTAACGGGCGAGTCAACGGCAATCGACCTTACAACCGCGACGAGCATAACCTTCAGCACCGACCAGTCGAAAATGACCGTAGGCACACCCGACGGGGCAGCGCAGAACTTCAATATCGACGACATCTCGACTATCGTGTTCACTCTCGACTCGGCTGTCGACACACCCTCAACCGAAATCGGGGGCCTGACAATAGCCTCGCAGGGAGCTGTGGTCACTATTTCAGGGCCTTCGGAAATAGAATACATGGCTGCCGATACTTCAGGTCGCATCCACTTCGCCGGCAAAGCCGACGAGCGCGTAGAGCTCGACTTCGGGCCTCTCCCCGCCGGAATCTACATCATCAGAGCCAACTCTTCAACTTTCAAATTCATCAAACGCTAACCATCCCATGCGCCACCTCATAATAACAATGTTTGCCTCGCTCTGCCTTATGGGAGCCACGGCACAGACCGCGCCAGTCAAAGTGCGCACTCTCGTCGTTAAGACAACCGACGGTAAAGCCACCCGCTTCAATCTGTCGGATATCAGCGAACTGACATTCGAAGACGGCACGACTACCGTCACCACCTTCAGGAATCTGACACCTGATTTCTTCACTATCAGCGGTCTCGAAGAGGGTCAGAAGCTCAACGCAGGCGAACAGGCCTCTGTCATAATCAAGGCCGCCGGCAACATCAGCACGTTCGGGCCGGCTCTGCTGGAGCATATCCACCTCCACGTCAACGACATGGTTATAATGCCGCTCGAATCGGCCGGATTTAAACCGGGCGACGAGATCGAGATTCCGTTTGAAGTGCCTGAAGGGAACTGCGACATCGTGGCCTGCTATGCCGGCCAGCAGCAACTCATCGACAACGGCTTTACGATGACACTCGAAGCCCACCCCAACGCCACTCTCTACGGAGTTTCGCCCGACGCAAAATATAAATATTTCGACGCCTATATACTTACCGACGAGGCATACGTCATCACCTCGGCCGAGTTCAAGATGGGCGACGGCGAATGGACCGACGTCGGTTCGACCAACGGATGCAGCATCAGCCGTGCTGACAACGGTGTCGACAACCTCTTCAGCATCAGCATCCGCCCCGACTATCAGAATGTGACCGGCGACGTCAGTGTGCGCATAACCGGTGAGCAGCACGGACGCTACAAAATCACGTGGAAAAATGCCGATGACAAATATATCGATCTCGAGAGGTCGACTCTGCCCGAGCGGTCGATCGACGGCGAGACAGTCGTAGCCGAGCTTTATGTCAACGACGGATACTATCTCAACGGCGCCACCGCTTCTGACGGCACTCCGATCGAAACCATGTCGCGCGCATACGTCCGCTTCACCATGCCTGAAAAAGATGTTACCGTCGACCTCGACTTCAGGAATAAGATACCCGTGAGCAGCTCCGGCGGCGACCATGTTGTCAATTCGGCTATATACAATGCACCCGACACTTATTACGGCGTTCCCACAACCGACGGAATCCCGGGCGAGGAAGTCTATCTCTTCGCCGAGGTGGAAGATGGCCACAAGCCGGCCAAGGCCACAACCGACGACGGCCACTCGTTCGACTTCGTCTATTACGGCCCGAACCATCAGAACCTTCCCTACTATTGCCCGGTCAGAATCAGCGAAGGCGCCTCGTCAATGACAGCCACAGTCAGCTGCGTAAAAGCATGGAAAGTCAGCTCTCAGCAGGAGGTTGCCTTTGACGAGCCAATCTATGGCGAAGGAGAAACAGTCAAGTTCGCCATGAAGGTGCCTGTCGGTAAGAAAATCTCGACAGTGACAGCCACAACGGCCTCCGGCAAAGATGTTGCCGTGACGCTCGATGTTCCTTACGGGTCGTTCGTGATGCCGGCGGAGGATGTCACAGTGGCAGTCGCCTATGAAGATATATCGTCGGAAGACAAAGTGACCGTAATCGCCCACTTCGACGAAGACCAATACAGCGTAAGAAGCTCGACAAACTGGGACTGGAACTTCAGCGAAGGATTCACCATGGACAAAGACGCCACTTTCTATATGACCGTCTACGACAACTACGGCGAGAACTTCTATGTCGGAGTTAAAATCGGCGACACTGCTACCTCCTATCCGGCGACAATGGACGAAGATTCAGGGGAATACTCTTTCGGAAAAGCCTTTGTGGCCACGGGAAATGTGGTAATCAAAGTCGGCCCCACCGAATCGTCGGTCGCTTTCTGAAGCCGCTTATATATCATCAGTCAGCATAACAGCCGGGCGGCCGCGCAATGATCGCGGCCGCCCGTCGTATGCTGATATTATTTTATCTCTACGTTATATTCTCCGTTGAATCCGGGGTTTACGCCGACACCGCCCTGGGCGTCGGTTGTGAAGAATCGGCCCCTGATTTCGGTC
>DBGBEM010000223.1:0-6357 GCA_048477235.1 Muribaculaceae bacterium
CTGAAAAAGCAGTGCCGTAATGACGGGATTTTTACATCCTCGTCATTACGGCACTTTTTCAGTTATTATAGATAAAACAGTAAGTATTTGTGCATTTTATGTAGGGCTGCACCATGGTGCAGCCGTCATAGCGACTGCTGACAACTAAATTGGCCGGATGCTCCATGGAGCATCCCTACATGTCGGAATGCACATTTACTTTGTGTGAACTATAAATTCAGTTGAGATCGAGCGGAGTCAGAGGAAGATCGAAAGCTTCGGCAACGCCGGGATAGGTCACCTTGCCGTCGACGATATTCACGCCTTGAGCCAGAGCCGGGTCGCGGCGGCAGGCTTCTTTCCAGCCGAGGTCGGCCAGACGGATAGCGTAGGGCAGTGTGGCGTTGGTCAGAGCGAAAGTCGACGTGCGCGGAACTGCGCCGGGAATGTTGGCTACGGCGTAGTGGACGATACCGTCGAGCTCGTAGGTGGGCTCGGAGTGGGTTGTCGGTTTCGAGGTCTCGAAGCATCCGCCCTGGTCGATGGCGACGTCGACCAGCAGAGCACCGGGCTGCATGAGCTTGAGCATGTCGCGGGTGACAAGATGGGGAGTCTTGGCGCCGGGCACGAGCACTGAACCGATTACGACGTCGGCCTGCGGAAGTTCCTGTTCGATGTTATGACGCGACGAATAAACAGTCTTTACGTTGGCGGGCATTGTATCGTTGATGTAGCGCAGCGTAGGCAGCGAGATATCGGTTATGACGACGTCGGCGCCCATGCCTGCGGCCATCTTGGCGGCATTGCGGCCCACGACACCGCCGCCGAGAATGAGAACGCGTGCGGGACGCACTCCGGGAACGCCTCCCATCAGCACACCGCGTCCGCCCTGAGGCTTCTCCATGAAGCGGCAGGCTTCCTGAATCGACATACGTCCGGCGACTTCGCTCATCGGCACGAGCAGCGGAAGGCTGCGGTCGGCGAGGCGCACTGTCTCGTAGGCTATGCAGGTCGCGCCTGATTCGAGCATGGCGTCGGTCAGAGGACGGTCAGAAGCGAAGTGGAAATATGTGAACAGAAGCTGACCCTTGCGTATGAGTTTGTATTCGGGTTCGATCGGCTCTTTGACCTTGATTATCATCTCGGCCTTGGCATATACGTCTTCGATGGTGGGGAGAAGCTGTGCGCCGGCGTCGGTATACTCCTTGTCGGAGAAGCCGCTGCCGTTTCCGGCGGTTTGCTGGACATAGACGGTGTGGCCGTGGCCAACGAGTTCTTTCACTCCCGCGGGGGTAACTGCCACGCGGTTTTCATTGTTTTTGATCTCTTTCGGAATTCCGATGATCATGGTAATTAGTTTTTATGGTTTAGAAAAGGAGTTGGGTTTTGTCAATATTTTCGTTCGCAAATATAGCGGGCTGCTCCGTTTTTTCCAAAAAAAATCACTTTCCGATGCATTTTTTATCCGGGCAATTTAATATGATATATCTTATCGGTTGTCAGAAAGAACTTTTGTCGGAAAAATTGTTATCTTTGTCGTATGAAACCTTACTTACGCTTTTTGTTCGCGGCCCTCGCAGTTGTGGCCGCAACCCTGACGGCCTCGGCCGATTTTCTGACTCCGCAACAGCAGATGAACGGCCGCTACGGCTATGTCAATCCAAACGGCCGCGTTGTTATCCGCGCCCGCTTCGACGATGCGCGCCCCTTCCGCGAAGAGCTCGCGGCTGTCCAGATAGGCAATAAGTGGGGCTTTATCGACCTTCAGGGCAAGACTGTTGTCAAGCCTCAGTTCGACGAGGTCGAGGATTTCAACTGGGGTTATGCCATTGTGAGGAAAGACGGTCTCTATGGCGCTGTCAATTCCAAGGGAGAGCTTGAGATTCCGTGTGATTATGCCACACGCGACGATCTGCTCGAACTTAAGGTTCTGAAACTGACGCCCGAGCAGGTCGAGAAGCTTAAAAAGCGGATGAATAAATGAAAGAACAGATAATTTCAGAAGCTTTGACCGAGCGGGCGGTGCTCGTCGGTCTTATAACCGAGAATCAGAACGAGGCGCAGGCCAAAGAGTATCTCGACGAGCTCGAGTTTCTGGCCGACACGGCCGGTGCGGTCTGCGTCAGGAAGTTTCTGCAGAAGATTCCCTATGCCAACCCGCGCACGTTTGTAGGCAAGGGCAAGCTTGAGGAAATCAAGCAGTTCGTCGAGGCCAACGATATAGGTCTGGCGATTTTCGACGACGAACTGACGTCGAAACAGGTGGCCAATATCGAAAAGGAGCTTCAGGTTAAGATTCTCGACCGCACGAGTCTTATTCTCGACATCTTCGCACGTCGCGCCCAGACGGCAAACGCCAAGACTCAGGTCGAGCTGGCCCAGTATCAGTATCTGCTGCCGCGTCTGACGCGAATGTGGACTCACCTCGAGCGCCAGCGCGGTGGTATCGGTATGCGCGGCCCCGGCGAGACCCAGATCGAGACCGACCGCCGCATAATCCTGACGCGCATCGCCTGGCTGAAGGAGCAACTGCGTGCCATCGACCGCCAGAAGGCCGTGCAGCGAAAGAACCGCGGCAAGCTGACGCGCGTTGCCCTCGTCGGATATACCAACGTCGGCAAGTCGACGCTGATGAACCTGCTGAGCAAGAGTGATGTGTTTGCCGAGAACAAGCTTTTCGCCACGCTCGATACCACTGTCCGAAAGGTCGTCATCGACAATCTGCCGATGCTTCTGACCGACACCGTAGGGTTTATCCGCAAGTTGCCGACCCATCTTGTCGAGTCGTTCAAGTCGACCCTCGACGAGGTTCGCGAGGCCGATCTGCTGATCCACGTTGTCGACATCTCCCATCCGAATTTCGAGGAACAGATAAAGGTTGTCAACGAAACGCTCAACGACATCTGCGGAGGCTGCGAGAAGCCTGTGATTATGGTGTTCAACAAAATCGACGCCTACACCCATGTCGAGAAGGACGCCGACGATCTTACTCCGCGCACGCGCGAGAACATAACCCTCGAAGAACTTAAAGAGTCGTGGTTGAGCCGCCTCGGCGGTGACGCTGTTTTCATATCGGCCAAGAAGGAGCTGAACATCCCCGAACTGAAAGATATGATTTACGAGAAAGCCAAGGAGATCCACCTGACGCGCTTCCCCTACAACGACTTTCTCTATCAGAACTACGACGACCTCGGAGAGGACTGACAGCTTCGGTGGCTATTTCATTTTGAGCAGCTCGATCGCGCGGTCGAGCATCGTGTCGCGCCCCTCGAGGGCTGCCTGCGGATCGAGGTCGACGGCGCAACCTTCGGTAGGCTCTACGCCGAATTCGGTTGTGTTTCTCTCGGCGTCGAGCACCGAGCAGGCCGAGAAGCGGATTGTCCAGCCGTTGGTCAGTTCGCTGGAGTAGGGCATACCCGAACCGCCTCCGGTTGTGGCTCCGACAATCATGACGCCCGGAATCAGTTTCATTATCGAGGCGAAATTGTTGGCTGCGCTGAATGTCGAGCGGTTGGTCAGCACGGCCACAGGTTTCGTCCAGTGCATACGTCCGGGTGCGGCCGGTTTATAGGTGTAGGGGCGGGGCTCTGAGAATTCGTCGTGTCCCGGGCCGGTCTTGTGGCTGATATAGCCGACAAGTGTAGGACTGTCGATGAAGCGCGACACGAGAATCTCGACGTTGGTCATGTCTCCGCCGCCGTTGTCGCGGATGTCGATGACAAGTCCGTCGGCGCTGGCCAGATAGGCCAGAACCTGGTCGAGATTACCTTCGCCTATTGGCTGCGAGAACGATGCGTAGCGTATATATCCGATATTTGGACTCAGCATTCCGTAGGTGAGTCCCGACGCTACGAGGTAGTTGAAATTGAAATAATGTTCTTCGATGAGCCGCGCCGAATAGTTCTGGGGGTAGTCGCTCCACCATTTGCGGTAGTAGGATGTGTTGAATGTCGACGACAGGTTGGTGTGGCCGTCGCGGAGCTCACCGAGCATGTCGGCGCAGACGTTGAAGAGCTGTTCGGCCGTCATCTCGTTGCTTATCTTTTCACTGTAGCGGTCGTGGACATCGTTCCAGTCTATGCCTTTTTCGGCAAAGAAACAGTAGCGGGTGTCGAGAATTGTCCAGAGCTGTTCGAAGGTTCCGCGCGGGTCGGGCTCATATTCCCTGACTTCGTGGCACGCAGTCGTCAGCAGCAGCGTCGCCAGCAGGGCGAGTATATGAAATCGTTTCATCATTTCATCAGTAGTAGGCTGAGATTATCTTTTCGTCGATGGCGGTGCGCCCGGGAGAAAGGCTGAGCCATTCGCCCGACACTCCGATAACAAAGGCGTTGGTTATTTCGCGGGTGACGATATTGTTGACTTTGGATGAGGCGACACGGCCGCGGTAGCCGATCCGCAGAGCGGTCGCACCGAAGCGGAGGTCGGCCGTCAGCAGATTGTCGAGCATAAAGTAATTTCCGGGCCATGCGAAATGGACGAGGCCGTCGCGGTCGCCGAGCCATATCTCATAATATAGCTCGCCGTATTGAGGGGAGAAGAAGATTCCGGCCAGCGGCATTTCGGGCTGGTAGCGGAGCGTCACAGGCAGACGCCCGAGTCTGACATTCCATGTGGCCATTCCTGTCAGGCTTACGTTCCAGGCGCCTTTGGCCGATACGGGGTTGTTTCCGTTGCGGGCGAGGTAGCGGGCACCTCCGTCGACAGATGTCGAGCCACCTGCCGCCAGAGTGATATTGCAGGGCAGATGCCATCGGCGCATCATTCCCCATCCGAGCCGCAGGTCGAGGTTCCACATCGTTGCGTTGCGGGCCGGATTTTCGGTATGGTCAACGCTTAGACGTCCGTCGAGGCGCATTATCCAGTTCTCGGGACTGAAGCGCATGGCCTGAAAGCGTTCGTAGGAGAGCGCGGCGTTCCAGCCCCGGTAGTGAAGCGGCGTCAGATAAGTGTCGCATAGCCGGGCTGAGCCGGCTTCGATAGTGTAGGCCGACGTCACCGGGCGCTCCTGAGACATGCCCGTCAGGGCGAGCAGACTAAAAAATACGCTGCTGACCCAGAATCTCATCGCGCACTTCATCGTCGCTCTTGTCAGGTTCGGCATTGGTTTCATCAGAGGCTTCGCTGTCATCGGCCTCTATCGAGTCTATGGCGTCGTCGACAGCCTCAGGCTCGAGCTCTTCGATATGGTCGATCGTCCATGTTGTCAGGCGCTTGCCTTTGGCTTTGAACGATTTCACCCCGACAAAGTCGTGGGCCGACACTTCCATCGGCTCGCGGAAGGCATCAGCTTCTCCGAAAGTGACGAGGAAACGGGCACCCGGCTCGTCGGTCAGAAGAATCAGTGTCGATTTCTCGCTCTCTCCGAGCCATCGCTGCTTGCGCGACGTGCTCTCGAATTTGAAGCGTTTCAGGTAGGGGTAGCCTCCCTGGTCGGCGTCGTTGAGGATCGCCGTCCAGACGTGGCCGGGGCGGTATTTCTCAATGCGCAGGATATTGTCCTCGTAGTGGTTGGTGAGGTCGTAGCTCGAGGTATAGAACTCGCCGTTTTTCAGAATGACAAGCAGCTCGTCCTGCCCCTGAAACTCGCCGAGCAGTTCGCCGCGGCCGTCGGTGTTGAGGCGGAGCACGTCGGGGTCGAACCAGACTTTCAGTCCGCCGAGTGTCGAAACTCCTTTCTCTTTCAGCGAGAAGCGGTGAACCTCGTTTTTCGTCACGAGATTGCCCATCGCCCCTTTCCCTTTGATGGCGAGGGCGCCGAAGTCGACGTCGAACTGAAGTTTGGTCAGGCGCGGACGCGGTTTCAGGGTGACGCGGACAATCTCGGCCTCGCCGTTATGGTTGGCCGAGAACCAGGCTATGCGCGTGCCCGGAAGTCCGGGAGTCAGGTTATATTCGTGGTCACGCTTGACGCCGGTAATCGAGAACCGCTTCATATAGAAGGCTCCGCCGCGGCCGTTCTGATAGATGACATTGTAGACTGTGCGTGTGTCGTTGCGCTTGAATACACCGATATGGAGCACGTTCTTGCCCACGAACAGCTTTTCCTGGACTTTCACAACCTTATATCGGCCGTCGCGGTAGATGATGACGACATCGTCGAGACTCGAGCAGCTGCATATCGGGTCATATTTCTTCAGCCCTGTGCCTATGAATCCTTCGTCGCGGTTGAAATAGAGCTTTTCGTTGGCCTCGGCCACGGTGGCGGCTGCAATGGAATCGAAGCCGCGTATGACCGTGTGGCGCGGGAAAGCGGCTCCGTAGCGCTCCTTCAGATTCTCGAACCATGAGATAGTGTAATCGGGCAGATGGGCGAGCTTGTCCTCAAGATCGACTATTCGCGCCTTGTAGCCGGCGATGAGCTCTTCCTGTTTGTCG
>DBGBEM010000224.1:0-3551 GCA_048477235.1 Muribaculaceae bacterium
GCAGACGATGTCGACAGTTGCTTCGGCGGGGTCGATCGTAAGCGATGAGTTGTCGCCGACTGTTAT
Source organism: Muribaculaceae bacterium (assembly GCA_048477235.1). Lineage (GTDB taxonomy): Bacteria > Bacteroidota > Bacteroidia > Bacteroidales > Muribaculaceae > CAG-1031. Next base: position 67 of record DBGBEM010000224.1, read on the forward strand.
TTCCTTGACGATCCAGACAAATCCGCCCCGCCCAAACATCATATTCGCATCACTTATCTCTATCTCAGCAAAAACAGCGTAATCTCCCTTGGGAAGCTCGACGGAGACTTGTCCGTCTTCGGGAAATATGCCGTCTTTATAATTTTCGCCGACGATCATTACTGATACATAACTAATATCATATTTCGGATCTTCTGTAGAGATAGTCACAGTAAGTTTGCCTGTTTCGCCGCGCGATATAGGCTTAAGGTCAGGAAGCGTCAGTGGCTTACTTTCGAAAAGCCGACTCGTTTTTGCAGGGATGAATGTGGATTCATGCGTGCGTGTCTGTAGTATGTCGGGCGATGCGACAGCCGCGATTGAAGTGGCGGCCATAAGTGATAAAAGGTAATGTTTTGTCATTTTGTTGTTGTTTTAGGTTGTTTTCGCAAAAGTATCGACGACGCCCTCGGCTTGCAAACTCCGATGCGGTTAATTTGGGGAGTAGAAGCGAATCTAAGTACTCTTATTTTGCCTGCAAACAATCGTAATAAGCGGTATATAAGGTGAATAACCATGAAATATATTTCTAAATAACGAGTTGTCTAAGTATTAAAGATGAAGATTTGTTTGGTCGTTTCGGGAGAAGTCATTACCTTACGGCGTGAAAAATCTACGGCTTCTTATAATCTTAGTCATCACTCTCGCTTCGGCAGCGGCAGCCACCGCTGCGAAAGATGTCGGCGCAGATATTAAGGCTGAGTGGCTGTCGCATAAATTAAAGTCACCCGGCCTCGCTCCTGCCCGGCGCCTTAGTTATATCGATTCGCTCATAGTTCTGACGGGAAAGGATTCGCGGCGTTTTCCGCTTTATCGGGCTAAAATCAACATGCTCTATTCTTTGGGATATTACAAACAGGCTATTAATTTTATTGGCTCGGTGACGTCTACAATCCCCGTCGACTCCATTGAACTGCAACTTTATATGAAATGGGAGACTGCGTTATTCGCGTTTATGCTGTCGGATTATTCAGCGGCGCTCCATCAGAGCTACGACCTGCTGAATATGGCCAAACCTGACAGTCTGCGTCATTACGATGTCAAGACCTGTTTTCAACTGGCCGATTTCTATCTTACCATGGATGCTCCGCAGCTGGCCCGCAAATACGTTTCTAAAGCTCTGAAACTTCTCGACGAAGTGCCCGTGTCGATCTATTTCAGCGAAAGTGAACGGTCGCGGTATAAGAGTGTTTGTCTGCATTCGTCAGCCGATATATATTTGTCGACCGGCGATTATGACAGTGTATATTCCGAGATTGTTAGGTCGCGCAAATACTACAGAGATGAAACCGGGGCTATAACTGAGAATACCGTTCTCGGCGTTATTGCCATGAAGCGCGGGCAGCCGGCTATGGCTGAGGATTATTTCCGACAGGCTCTGGCGGTCGACAACGGGAATTTCAACCGAAATTTCGCGATTATAAACTATATGCGTCTGCTGCTCGACCAGCGCCGCGATGACGAGGCGATGGCGCTCACGCGGACATACGCCGCCGATGTCGCCAAGATCTACGGCTCGCCGCTCGAACGGCAATATCTCGATCTGCTGGCCGAATATTATGAGCGACGCGGCGATTCGGCAGAGGAAGTAGCAACTTTGCGTCGCATCGTAGCCCTTGGCGACTCGCTGAACTCGGCAATCACCGGAATGGCGATACAGGAGATTGCCTCGCGCTATGAAGACGTGACTTCAGCGTCGAAGATTGCCGCTCTTGAAAGTCAGTCAAAAAGAAGGTTATGGCTGATAATAATTCTGTGCGCAGCATTGGTGGCGGCGCTCGGCGTTGTCGTGGCGATGAGGCGGAAACTTGCTGCGGGCCGACGGGTTGAGTCGGGATTGCGCGGAGAGATCGACCGTCTGACCGTCGACCATCGCGACGCCCTGGCCAATGCGCGCCTGTCGCTTGAATCGAACGGGCGACAGCTGACGTCGATGACCATGCTGATGACGCGCCTGAACGAAGTGCTGTCGGCAGTGGTCAGAGAGACTGACGACAAAGGCCGTCAGCCCGAAGTCCGCCTTAAGGCAATCAAAGGGTTGCTCAGCGATCTCGATCGTGAAGAAAACGTGTGGAAGATGTTCAGAACCTATTTCGAGGCGGTCAATCAAAGCTTCTTCGACCGGCTTTACCGGCTGGCGCCGACGCTCACAAATGCCGAGACGCGAATGTGCGCGTTCATCCTCGTCAATCTGACGACCAAAGAGATTGCGATACTGACAAACCGCTCGGTGCGCACCGTCGAGACGATCAAGCATAACCTTCGGAAGAAGCTTTCGATCGACGGCCCTTCCGAGGCCTTCATGCGCCGCATATCGACAGCCACCCCCTCGGAGTTCGACGCCATGGCCGCCGCCCGTTAGCAGCCCGGCAAGATCAGAGGGAGCGGAGGTCGGGCGGGAGCTCGGGCATGGCGCCTTTGCGGGTGCAGACGAAGGCCGAGGTTCTGACGGCGAGGGCGTGGGCTTCGGCGACGCTCTTTCCCTTGAGAAGCGAGGCTATGAAGGCGGCGGTGAAACTGTCACCGGCGCCGACGGTGTCGGCGACCTCGACTTTCGGGGTGGGCTGGAACGAGACGTTACCGGGGGTGAAGACATAGCTTCCGTTGATTCCGCAGGTCAGAATGAGCATCCTGAGGTTGTATTTGCCCAGCAGAATCCAGCATTTGTCCTGAAGGTCAATGCCCGGATAGCCGAACATGCGGCTGACGGTGACAAGCTCTTCGTCGTTTATCTTCAGGATATTGCAGCGCTTCATCGAGTTGCAGAGGATTTCTTTGGTGTAGAATCCCTGACGGAGGTTGACGTCGAAGACAACGAGGCTGTCGGCGGTCTGCGGCATAGCGTCGAGAAAGCGGTTTATAGTGTCGCGCGAAACAACGTTGCGCTGGGCGAGCGAGCCGAAGCATACGGCGCGGGTTTGCCCGGCGAGCGCTTCGAGGCGCGCGGTGTATGGAATATTGTCCCAGGCCACGTTCTCTTTTATATCATACTGCGGCACACCGGCGGGGTCTATCTCGACCTGCACTGTGCCTGTGGGGTAGGGAACTTCCTCGATCAGATGATTGAGACCTTTCGAGGTGAAATTCTCGACAATCTCTCTGCCGAGGGGATCGTTGCCGACGGCGCTGACCACTCGGCTCGGCAACCCGAATTGCGATACATGATAGGCAAAGTTTGCCGGCGCACCGCCTATTTTCTTTCCTTCGGGCAGAACGTCCCACAGGGCTTCGCCCATTCCTACTACAATGTCGTTCATGATTATCTTGGTAAGAAGGTTTTATATTTTTTTGATTTTCAACGTGTAATACAGGAGGTAGATTACTCCGACTGTCATCACGGCGACAGCTCCGGCCTGTCCGACAGCGTCGGCGGCATAGCCCATGGCAAGGGGGAATACCGTTCCGCCGAACAGCCCCATTATCATAAGGCCCGACACTTCGTTGCG